>CAZNGC010000023.1:0-14520 GCA_964572435.1 uncultured Planctomycetales bacterium
CACTGCCGCTTGTCTTGCCTATGGTTTGGAAAAGGCCGGGAAGGAATTAAAAATACTGGTTTTCGACCTGGGCGGAGGGACGCTGGACGTTACGATTATGGAAATGTGGAAAGAGGGCGGCTTCAAGGTCATGGCTACCAGCGGGGATACCCAGCTTGGCGGCACGGACATGGACAATACCCTGATCGATTATATCGCCAGGGAGTTCAAACGCGATACCGGGATCGACCTTAAAGGTGATAAAATGGCTATGCAGCGCCTGCGCGAAGCAGCGGAAAAGGCAAAGGTAGAATTATCCAGCACACTTACCACGGATATAAACCTTCCTTTTATTACTGCCGACTCCAGCGGGCCGAAACATTTAACCATGACGATTAACCGGGCGAAGCTGGAAGAGCTGGTCGGTCCGATTATCGAACGCTGCCGGGTTCCCCTGGAGAGCGCTTTAAAGGATGCCAAAGGCGCCTTTGAAAAGGAAGGGATCGGTTTTTCCGGTGTGGACAAGATAATCATGGTCGGCGGGCCTACGCGTATGCCTATCGTGCAGAAATTCGTCGAGGATTTTACCGGCAAGAAAATCGAGCGCGGCGTAGACCCGATGGAGTGTGTAGCCCTTGGGGCTGCCGTTCAGGCGGCCATTATAAAGGGCGAGGTTAAGGATGTCCTGCTCCTGGATGTTACGCCGTTATCCCTGGGGATCGAGACCCTTGGCGGCGTGAATACCAAATTGATTGACAGGAACACGACTATCCCTACACGTAAATCACAGGTATTTTCGACCGCGGCGGATAACCAGACAGCGGTGACTATCCGGGTTATTCAGGGAGAGCGCGCGATGGCCGACGCCGAAGGAAATGTTGAATTAGGCAGGTTTGACCTGGTAGGCATACCGGCAGCCCCCCGTGGGATACCGCAGGTAGAAGTCGCTTTTGACATCGATGCCAACGGTATCGTGCATGTCTCGGCAAAAGACCTGGGCACCGGGAAGGAACAATCGATAAAGATTACCGCTCCCAAGAAGCTCTCCAAGGAAGAGATCGAGAAAATGGTGCGCGATGCCGAAAAATACGCTGCCGATGATTCCAAGAAAAAAGAAGAGGTTGAGGTAATCAACCAGGCGGATAACCTGATATACGCTACCGAGAAGTCCCTCAAGGATTACGGGGATAAGGTTAGCCAGGGTGAGCGCGCGGATATTGAAGCCAAAGTCAACGATTTGAAGTCCGCGGTGAAAGATAAGAATGTCGAAAGGGTGAAGAAGGGGATGGATGATCTGACCAAGGTTTCGCATAAACTTGCCGAAGAGATATATAAGCAGGCTTCGGCGAAACAGCAGGCTTCAGCTAAACAGTCTGCCGGAGCCCAGGCCGATGAGGCCCCTGGCGCGCAGGAGAAAACGGAAAAACCGTCGGGAGAGGATATTATCGACGCGGAATATAAAGAAGAAGACGGGAAATAATGAGCAGTAAAGGCGATTATTACGAAATCCTGGGTGTTTCTAAAAGTGCCTCTGCCGAGGATATCAGGAAGGCTTACCGCGAGATGGCCTTGAAATTCCATCCCGACCGGGTACCCGCGGAACAGAAGAAGGAAGCGGAGGAGAGGTTCAAGGAGGTATCCGAGGCATATGCTGTGCTTTCGGATGCCTCCAAGCGCGACCTGTATGATAAATACGGCCATTCAGGAATAGACCAGAGGTACGCCCAGGAGGATATTTTTAAAGGGGCGGATTTCAGCAGTATATTCCGGGATATGGGAGGAAACTTCGGCGGTTCCGGAGGAAGTATATTCGAGGAGATATTCGGTGATCTTGGTTTTGATATCGGCGGCAGGCAATCCAGGGCTCAATCCGCCAGGCGCCGCGGTAGAGATCTGCAGATAGCCATTGATATATCTCTTGAGGAAGCCGCTAGCGGCGTGGAAAAGATAATAACCGTTCCGCGTTATGAAACTTGCGCTACCTGTGGAGGAAGCGGGGCAAAACCGGGGACAAAAAAGACCACTTGTCCTCAATGCAAGGGTTCGGGCAGGACGGTTGTCTCTAACGGTTTTTTCCAGCTGGCCCAGACTTGTTCGCGCTGCGGCGGGGAAGGTTCGATTATCCAGTCGCCTTGCCCGGATTGCCGCGGTGAGGGAAGGGTAAGGGTAACCAAGAAAATAAAGGTTAAAATACCAGCCGGGGTGGATACCGGTTCCCAGTTGCGCGTGCGCCAGGAGGGAGAGGCCGGGACGAGCAGCAGGGGAGATCTTTACGTGGTGATTGAAGTAAGGCCTCATGATATTTTCGAGAGACACCATAACGATATCGCTACCTCGGTAAATATAAGCATGTCCAAGGCTGTCCTGGGAGGGGAAGTCGAAGTTCCTTCCCTTGAAGGAAAACTGACAATGAAGATACCGGCCGGTACCCAGTGCGGCAAGACATTCCGCCTGAAAGGAAAAGGCCTGCTGGATCTGCATTCGCATGACCTTGGAGACGAATTGGTAAAGGTGAATATCGAGATACCCGAAAGGCTTTCCGGACGCCAGAGGCAATTGATGGAAGAATTCGCGAAATTGTCCGGCGATGATCCGGGGTCGAGAGAGAGTTTTACGGACAAGTTCAAGAAGACATTCAGATAAAGACAAGGGGAAGACATGCCTACGTATGAGTATGAGTGTTTATCCTGCAAGCATAAATTCGAGGTTTTGCAGGGGATTAAAGATAAACCTATCACTAAATGCCCAAAATGTTCCAAGAAGGTGCGAAAACTGATCAGCAGTACGGCAGGTTTCATCTTCAGGGGGGCGGGTTTTTATGCTACCGACTATAAAAAACCGTCCAAACATTCCGAAGGCTCCGGGAGCGCCTCATGTCCCAAGGCAAAAGACGGCTGCCCCGGATGTTCCGGCCACTAAATCAATACAGGAAATGATTTAAATATATTGTTTTTATTGTTTTGTATGTTAAAATAATCCTTACGTTATTTACGTAAATTTTACCTAATGCTTATTCATGAGTAAAATCAAGGCTTTTAAAGCCGTATTTTATAATCCCGAGAAAATAGGAGATTTTAGCCAGGTTGTCTGCCCGCCGTACGACGTGATTTCTCCTTCCGCCCAACAGGTTTACCACGAGCGAAGCCCGTATAATTTTATCCATGTTGATTTGGCCAAGGATTCGGCGGACGACGATAAATACCGCCGGGCCTCGGAGATATTCCGTTCATGGTTGAAAGACAGGATTTTGATTCGGGAGGAGAGGCCGGCAATCTATTTCTACAGCCAACAATACGTGATCCGCGGGGAGAAAAAGACCCGGCTGGGTTTTATTTCCCTGCTCAGGCTGGGCGATGAGAAGGGGTCGGCCGTCTTTGGGCACGAGAATACGCATGCCGAGGCAAAACAGGACCGTTTCAAGCTGCTTAAACAGGTAAAGGCAAATTTAAGCCCCATTTTTGTGATTTTTCTGGACAAGAAACGCGTTATCCAGAGAGTGTTCCAGAAACACGTTTGGGGCAAAACCCCTTTTATCCAGGTAACCGATGACGAAAAAACCCTGCATAAATTATGGCGGATCGACGAACCGGCTCTGCTGGAAATGATTGAAAACAGCATGAATGAAGAAAATATGTTCATTGCCGACGGCCACCACCGTTATGAAGTTTCCTGCGCCTGGCGCGACCTGATGCGCGAGAACCTGGGTTCGCGTTTTAACGGGGATGAAGATTTCAACTACTGCCTTTCTTATTTTACCAATACCGATCCCAGAGGCTTGTCCATATCTCCGATCCACCGCCTGTTTACCTTAGGAAAAGAGCTAAACCTCCAGGATTTTATCTTAAAGGCAAAAGAATATTTCGACGTGGACCATGTGAAGGATAAAATCCGTTTCTTTTTCCTTATGCAAAAGGCTGGCTGTACCGAGCACCTGCTGGGGGTGTATAAGGAGGGCAAATATTTTCTTTTGCGCCTGAAAAACGTGAAGATCCTGGATAAGATAATCGCGGATAAACCGAAGGAATACAGGAAGCTGGACGTGGCGATCCTCAATTACCTGGTGCTGAAAAACATCCTGAATTTCGACCTGGGGAACCTCCCCGCGGTACGTTACAGCCCGGACCCCGAAGAATTTATCGGTGAGGTTGACGCGGACCCGATGAAAATAGCCTTCTTTTTGAATCCCGTGAAAATTAGCCAGATAATTGATGTAGCGTTGGGAGGAAGCAAGATGCCTCCCAAGTCCACCTATTTTTATCCCAAGGTGCTCTCCGGGCTCCTGGTAAATAAACTGGAGGAAGACAAAGAGTAGTCTTTGTTCAAATTACATGGCTCTATTCGGTAAACCTAAATATACGATTGTCCGGGTAAAGAAAAAGGAAATCCCCGACGGCCTGTGGACTAAATGTGAAGGATGCCTGGAGACGCTTTACAATAAAACCCTCGAAGAGAATCTCAAGGTTTGCCCGAAGTGCAATTACCATTTCGGTTTAACAGCCTATGAAAGGATAAATACCCTTTTCGACAAGGATACGTTCAACGAGTTCGACAAGGATATGTTTTCCGTAGACCCCCTGGATTTCAAAGGCCCCAAGACTTATAAAGATAAGCTCAAGCAGGATCAGGATTCTACCGGGCTTAAGGACGCGGTTGTTTCCGGCGAGGGGAAAATAGAAGGGAAACCGGCGGTTGTCGCGGTCACCGATTCACGTTTTATCATGGGGTCGATGGGTTCTGTCGTCGGAGAAAAGATTACCCGGGCTATCGAATACGCTACAAAGAATAAGCTGCCGGTGATTATCGTTTCCGGTTCAGGCGGAGGGGCGCGTATGTATGAAGGGATGTACAGCCTGATGCAGATGGCGAAGACATGCGCAGCCCTGGCGTATCACCGCAAGGCCGGGTTGTTGTATGTGTCGGTGCTTACCAATCCCACAATGGCCGGGATAATGGCTTCTTTTGCCGGGGTCGGTGATATAATTATCGCCGAGCCGAATGCGCTGATCGGTTTTACCGGCCCGAGGGTAATCGAGCAGACGATAAGGCAGAAATTGCCTGTTGGCTTCCAGCGTTCGGAGTTCCTTCTTGACCATGGCCTTATCGATATGATCGTGCACCGGAAAAGCATGAAGAACAGTTTGCGCCAATTACTTGATTATTTTGGTTAAAGCTGTATAATATTTAATATTTTGTTCCCTGTCTTAGTCCTGTTAACAAATGTTGTGCCGGTTTTCTGGATAACTTAAAGGAGTAATCAATGGCTCAGGTAAGTCTGAAAAACGTTTGTAAGGTTTTCCCGGGTAATGTGCTGGCGGTCAATCATGTTAATTTAGGTATCGAGAACAAGGAATTTATGGTGCTGGTCGGCCCGTCAGGGTGCGGCAAATCCACTACCTTGAGGATGATCGCCGGGCTTGAAGATATAAGCTCCGGCGATATTTTTATAGGGAATAAGCGGGTCAACGATGTTCCGGCCAAGGACAGGGATATCGCCATGGTTTTTCAGAACTACGCGCTTTATCCGCATATGACAGTTTTTGAAAACATGTCTTTCGGTTTGCGCCTGCGCCATATCCCGAAGCAGGAAATTGTCCAGAGGGTCGGAGAGGCCGCGGACATCCTGGGGATCAAACGCCTGCTTAACCGTAAACCGAGAGAGCTCTCCGGAGGCGAGCGTCAGCGCGTGGCGGTGGGAAGGGCGATCGTGCGCAAGCCGATGGTTTTCCTGTTTGATGAGCCCTTAAGCAACCTTGATGCCAAAATGCGCGTGCAGATGCGCACCGAGATACATAAATTGCATATCCGTCTGCAGACCACGATCATATATGTTACTCATGACCAGGTGGAAGCGATGACTATGGGCGACCGTATCGCGGTAATGAAAGACGGAATTTTGAACCAGCTGGATGATCCTATCGATGTCTATGACCATCCCAAGAACAAGTTTGTAGCTACTTTTATCGGAAGTCCGCCGATGAACATTATGCAGGGAAGGATCATCAAGAAAGAGGGCAGGTTGTATTTTGACGAAGGCAAGATCCAGGTGAAGCTGGTGGAAGATATGCACAAGAAAATGGCCAGCTATGTCGGAAGCGAGGTGCTCTTCGGCATCCGCTCCGAGGACATATACGATAAGCTTTTTGTTTCCGAGGCCCCACCTGAAAATATAGTCAGAGTGAATTGCGAGGTATTTGAGCCCATGGGTTCGGAGGTTTATCTTTACCTGAATACGGGCAGGCATACTTTTATCGCCCGTGTCGGCGCGCATGACCGCCCGAAGGTGAACCAGGAGATGGACGTAGTCTTCGACATGAGCAAAGTTCACTTCTTCGACAAGAACACCGAAGAGACTATCGTTTAAGAGACGAGCCCGGTTTAGTCAGAAGGTTTTTATGCCGCAAAAAATCTACCGGAAGAAGATTTGCCTGCTCATATCTCTTGTGGTTGTTGTTTCTGTCGCTGTAGGCGTGTTTGCCTTGCGCCAGGGTCCCGGATTTCTGGTATTACTTTCGTTCTTCCTGCTCAATATATTCCTCCTTTTTTTTCAGTTCAGGGTATACTCCGAAAAAAGTTCCATTGCCTCTTCTCACCTGGAAAACGTAAAAGAACAGATCAATATGATCAACGCTGAAAGCGATAAAGCCCGGCGAATGGGGGCGGCGTTGAAATTCAGGATCACCCGTTATAGTAACCTTAAGAAAGTTATCGAAGAGCTGAACCGCAGCTTGAGGCTGGATGTGGTCGTGAACGTATTGAGTTCCACGGTTTATTCGCTTATTTCTAACTCCTCCGGTACCGCGCTTTTCTACCTGTTGGATAATCATACCCAGAAGTTAAACCTCATACATTCCATCAAAGAAGACAGCCGCATGGTAATCAGGTCTAAGGAAGGGGATATTTTCGACTATTGGGTGCTCAGGCATTCCCAGGAATTGATCATTGAAGACCTGAAGAACGATTTCCGCTTCGATATGGATACCGTGCGTAACCAGGAAATGCGGCCGGTGCTTTCGTTGATCAGTTCGCCGCTTCTTAGCCACCATTCACTGTTGGGCCTTTTGCGCCTGGAAAGCGACAGGCGCGGGTCATTCAACCAGGACGATCTGCGTTTTCTTTCTCTTGTTTCCGGCCTCGGCGCGGTGGCCCTGGAAAACAGCCTGCTTTTTCAGAAGACCCAGGACCTGGCCATCCACGACGACCTGACAGGCCTGTATACAAAACAGTATTTTGTCTCCAGGCTTAAAGACGAAGCGAAGCGCTGCCAGCGCCTTGATCAGCGCCTGTCTATGATGATGATCGACATAGATTTTTTCAAGCAATACAACGATAAATTCGGCCATACTGCCGGGGATATTGTCTTGAAAAAGGTCGGTTCTTTATTGAAAGAAGCGCTGGGCCAGCTCAATCCCCTGCTTTGTCGTTTCGGGGGCGAGGAGTTCTTGGTAATGTTGCCGGAGATAGACAAGCGCAGGGCCATCGAGATTGCCGAAGACCTGCGTCAGAAAGCGGAAAAGGAGAAGGTAATCCTGCGCCGCCAGAGTACCTCAGTCACGGTCTCAATCGGCCTGGCCTGCATGCCGCTGGATACAAAGGATGAGGACGAATTGATCCATAAAGCGGATAAGGCCATGTATGACGCTAAACGGAAGGGAAGAAACCGGGTATGCTGTATATAGTTTTATTACTGATATTGACGCTTAGTTGGAATATCTTTCTTCACGATATCCTTTCGGCCAAGCTCAAGCGTAAGAAATCGGAAAGCGATTCCTTGCTTAATGAATTCAGCAGGCTAAGGACGGCTAAGGAAGGCTTGGATTCCGAGAACATCCGCCTGGACAATGTATTTATGGAAACCCTTGCGCTTTACGAGTTGACCAAGGATATCTGTAAAGAACTTGAGGAAGAGAAGATTTTCGCCATATTCCATGATAATCTTTGCAAGCACATAGCTTTCAGGGAATGTAAGTATATTAAAGATAGTGCGGAACTCGGTAAGTATAAGGATTACATGGTGTTTCCTCTTAATACAGAAGAAAACCAGGCAGCGGGTTACCTGGTGGCTGACGGCGTCCAGGATGCCGATAAAGATAAATTCGGAATACTTGTGCAGCAGCTTCTTATCGGATTGAGAAGGTCGCATCTTTACCAGAAGGTCCAGGGGATGGCGATTACCGATGCGCTTACCCAGGTTTATTGCCGCAGGTATTTCCTTGAGCGCTTCAGCGAAGAACTCAAGCGTTCGAGGAAGAATAAACTGCACCTCTGCTTCCTGATGATCGACCTGGATAATTTCAAACAGTTCAACGACCGTTACGGGCACCTGGTCGGGGATGCCATATTGCGCCAGGTTTCCAAGACTATTTGCGATATGGTCAGGCAGATCGATTTTATCGGCCGTTACGGAGGGGAGGAGCTGGCCATAGTCCTGGCGGAAACGGATAGGGAACAGGCTTCTTTTGCAGCCGAACGTATCCGCCAGGCGATCGAGTCGTCGGTGATCAAGGCCTACGACGAGGAGCTTAAGGTGACCGTGAGTATCGGGATATCCGCTTTCCCGGATAATACCGAGCATATGCGCGATCTGATCGAGATGGCGGATCAGGCTTTATATCTGGCCAAGGAAACAGGCAAGAATAAGGTTTGTTTCTGCCCCGCCTAAGAAAGACTTATTCCTTGAAAAATAATAATTTTTAATGTAGAATACCACCCATGGCCGGGCATTATATTATCGCTATAGATTTGGGCGGGACTAATTTGAAATGCGCTTTGCTTGACAGCGCCTTGAAGGTTAAAGCCAGAAGTTGTTTTAGCACAAAGAGTTTTAACGACAGAGACAAGCTTATCCGCGGGATAGTAGATTCCATAGAGACATTTATCCGCGGCCTTGATATACCCCGCAAATCAGTAATCGGAGCGGGTATCGGTGTCCCCGGACCGGTTGATGCGTCAAAGGGGCTGGTCCATTTTCTGCCGAATATCCCCGGATGGAAAGATGTCTATTTAAAGCCGGCGGTCCAGCGCAGGACAGGGTTTCCTGTATTTGTCGATAATGACGCTAAGCTGATGACTTTGGCCGAGCATCTTTCAGGGGCAGCGAAGGGTTATCGGAACGCTTTGTGTATTACATTGGGTACAGGGGTTGGAGGCGGGCTGGTCATCGACGGAAAGCTTTACAGGGGGCTGGATAACGCCGCCGGAGAGCTGGGGCATATTCCGGTAAATGAAAATGGCCCGGAATGCGGCTGCGGCTCGTGGGCCTGCCTTGAGGCGTATGTGGGCAATTCCAGCATTATCAGGCAGGCGCGGAGACTTTTTGGGCCCGGGATAACTCTTGAAGAAACAAGCTCCCTGGCGCGCTTCGGAGATAAAAAAGCGGTTTTGCTTTGGAGCGGGGTTGGGAACAAATTGGGCTTGGTTTTGAGCGGGATAGTCAATCTGCTTAACCTGGATGTGATTGTAATCGGCGGCGGGGTATCCGGCGCCGGAGGGGTATTGTTCTCGAGTATCCGGAAAACTATCGCGGAGCGGGCGATGAGCGTGCAGGCGAAAAGAGTGAAAGTGCTTAAGGCCCGTTTTGCCGGGGATGCCGGTATAATCGGCGCCGGCTATTTAGTCAAGGAGAGGCTGAACAAATGAAGATCTTTATCGATACGGCAAGTGTCAGGGAAATCAAGGAAGCCGCCGGGCTTGGTTTGATCGACGGGGTGACTACCAACCCTTCGCTTATGGCTAAAGAGGGGAGAAAACCACAGGATGTGCTTAAGGAGATATGCGCGCTGGTCAGCGGACCAGTAAGCGCGGAGGTGATCAGCCTGGAGTATTCCGGCATGATCTCGGAGGCGCGCGAACTGGTGAAGATCGCGGGTAATATTGTGGTCAAAGTCCCTCTTACCAAGGAAGGGTTGAAGGCGGTAAGGGCCCTTGCCTGCGAGGGGATAAAGACGAACGTCACCCTGTGCTTTTCGGCTAACCAGGCGTTACTGGCGGCCAAATCCGGGGCTACTTATATTTCTCCTTTTATCGGAAGGCTCGACGATATATCCCAGGATGGAATGAATTTGATCCGGGATATCAAAAAAATATACTCCAATTATAGTTTCAATACCCAGATCATTGTCGCTTCGGTGCGCAATCCCGTGCACGTCCTGGAGGCGGCCCTGACCGGAGCGGATATCGCGACAATACCTTTTTCGGTGATCGAACAGCTAATCAAACATCCTTTAACCGATATCGGGATAAACAGGTTCCTGGAGGATTACAAAAAGATCCCTCAAACGAATAATGCCAAATAACTTTTTCAGCCCGTCTAAAACACTCGCCTGGGCCTTTATTATTTTCTTTGCCGGCTACGCGGCTATTTCGCATGCCGCGGAGAACAGGGAATCCCCTATAATTATTAACGGCGACAACGTTGAATACTCCGCGGATAACAAGGAGGTTGTTGCTTCAGGGAATATCGAGGTCATCTACAAGGGTTCGAAATTGACTTGTAATAAGCTCAAGGTGAATATGCAGACCAAAGAAGGCGTAGCTGAAGGCAATGCCAGGCTCGAAGATGAGAAGGGCGTGGTTACCGGTGAAAAGATAGTTTATGATTTTGCCAATAAGACCGGGGTTGTTTACAACGCCGATTTCCGGGTCAATCCGTATTTCGGAAAAGCCAAGAAAGTTGAGAAGACCAGCGAGAACGAGTATGTGGCCAGGAACGGTTATTTCACTACTTGCAGCATGGACCGGCCGCATTACCGCCTGGCTTCGAAAACTATTACCATGGTCCCCGGGGACAAGGTCCAGTCAAGGGATACCACGCTTTACCTGGGGACTGTCCCGCTGATCACTTTGCCGAGGTTCAACTATTCGATGAAGGAACCGATAATGCATGTGCAGGTTGAGCCAGGCAAGCGCAAGGACTGGGGCCCATATCTATTGAGCGCCTGGAGGTATAATCTCACCGAGAAGGTCAATGCCAAACTTTTCCTGGATTACCGCGCCGACCTGGGCTGGGGAGAGGGTTTTGAGGTTAATTACGCCAGGACCCCGGTAGGGAAAGGCGATTTCAAGCTCTATTATACCAACGAGAAACCGGGCGGCCAGCCGGAGGGGTATCCTTCCGCGTACGAGCGTTATTTCTTGCGCTGGAGGCACAAGTGGGATATCGACGAACGCACTAATATTGTCGGTGAATTGTATAAGATCACCGACAAAAGAAGGAAATACGACACTACCCGGGATATTCTTAGGGATTACTTTTTCCGCGAGTACGAAAAAGAGACCGAGCCGTTGACATACGCGCTCTTTCATCACTCGTTCAATTATTCCAGCCTGGATATACTTCTGCAGAAACGTACCAACAAATGGTTTGACCAGCTGGACAAAATGCCGGAGATAAACTATAGCCTGCCGAGCACGCAGTTGTGGGATAGCTGGCTGTATTTCGAGGATTATACCCAGTTCGGTTCATACAACAAAAAGGCCTCTACGTATCCGGAGACCGCCGACGACGTTTCTTCTACCCGGCTTGATACGACCAACACCATTTCGCTCCCGGCGAAGATAAGCTTTATCAGTTTCAAGCCTTTCGTCTCCAGCCGCCAGACCCTTTACGATAAAGGAGAGAACGGTGAAAGCGGAATAATCAGGACGGTCTTCTCCAGCGGCGCGGACTTGAGCACGAAGTTCTTCCGTGTTTATAAGACCCGGAGCAATTTCCTCGGCCTGGATATCAACGACCTGCGGCATGTGATTACCCCGTCCGTGGCGTACCAGTATACCCATGTGCCGACTATCCCGATCAGCAATATAAAGCAGATAGACGATGTCGATTCCATACACCGGGGCAATACCGCTACTCTGTCTCTTTCCAATAAATTGCAGACCAAGCGTAAAGGCGCCAGCGTGGATTTCGTGGATTTATTGGTTACCACCGACTATGTTATCGATCCAAAAACAGGGGATAACGGGATACTTACCCCGGCATCCGGGGAAAAGCTGCATGATCAATTTTCGGATATCCTTTTTAAGCTCAAAGTATTGCCGTATTCCTGGGTGCGCCTGGAATCCGATGTCACTTTTGAACATTCCGACCGTACAAGCGTAAATTACGATAAGTTTTCCCTGGCAAGTTATAGCTTTACTTTTGATTTCAGCAAGGACCGTTCTTTTAGTATAGGCCAGCGTTATGAGAGGAAGGGCAAGAACGAAGTGACCCTCGGTTTTGACTGGCGGCTTACCCCGAAATGGAAATTTAGGATGTACCAGCGTTACAACTTTAAACAAACATCCGACCTTGACCGAGGATGGCAGGAACAGGAATATACTTTTACCCGGGACCTTCACTGCTGGGAGATGGATGCGACCTTGAACCAGAAAGAGGATTCCGGCACTACCGTATATCTTGTTTTCAGGCTCAAGGCCTTCCCTGAGAACGAATTCGGATTTGACCAGTCGGTGAAAGAGGAAAAATCCGGCTCGCAGTAAAACCCCGGAATTCTTATAGAGGTGGATAAATGAATATATCGATAATCGGCTCCGGATATGTGGGTTTAGTTACCGGGGCATGCTTCGCGGAATTGGGCAACAGGGTTACCTGCGCGGATAACGACGCGGATAAAGTGAGCCGCCTGAAAAAAGGGATCGTGCCTATTTATGAGCCCGGGCTTGAGGAAATGATCAGGCTCAACCTTAAGAACAAGAGGCTTAAGTTTACCTCCAGTATCAGTTCAGCCGTCAAGAGCAGCGAGGTTATTTTTATCGCCGTCGGCACGCCGGCGCTTGAAAACGGAGAGGCCGACCTCACCGGGATCGAAAACGTGGCCAGGGAGATCGCCTTGAACATGGACGGTTACCGCCTGATCGTGGAAAAGTCCACTGTTCCGGTGGAGACTTGCGCCTGGGTAAAGAAAACCATCCTGACTTACGTTAAGAAAGGGCATAAATTTGATGTGGTCTCCAATCCCGAGTTCCTTAGGGAGGGTTCTGCGATAAACGACTTTACGCATCCGGATAGGATTATCCTGGGGGTTGAGAGCGTCAAGGCCAAACAGGTTATAAGCAGTCTTTACAAGCCGCTTAACCGGCCGATCCTGGTTACGAATATCAAGTCCGCGGAATTGATCAAACATGCCTCCAACGCTTTTCTGGCGACCAAGATATCTTTTATCAACGCTATTTCCCGTATTTGCGACAAGGTAGGCGCTGATGTGGGAGAGGTTGCTGAAGGGATGGGCCTGGATAAACGCATCGGGAGGCATTTTCTGAACGCGGGCATAGGTTATGGCGGTTCATGTTTTCCCAAGGATCTGGAGGCGTTCATAAGCATCGCGGATAAACTCGGCTATGATTTCGAGATACTTAAAGCGGTGAGGAATACGAATGAAGAGCAAAAGAGCTTCGTATTGCGAAAGATCAAAGATGAACTGTGGATAATCAAGGATAAGACTGTTGCCGTGCTGGGGCTTGCTTTTAAGCCCGATACCGACGATTTAAGGAACTCGCCGAGCCTGGATCTGATCAGGGCCCTGCTCCAGGAGGGGGCTAAGGTGAAGGCGTATGATCCAAAGTCAATGGGTAAGGCCAGGGATTGCCTGTCCGGGGTTGTTTTCTGCAAGGATTTATATCAGGCGGCCAGGTCCGCGGATTGCCTGATTGTGGCTACAGAGTGGAATGAATTCAAAGAAATGGATTTCTCAAGGATTAAGAAATTGCTCCGGCGGCCGTTAATCGTCGACGCCAGGAACATATATGAGCCCGGGGTGCTCAAGCGCAAAGGTTTTACTTATATCGGTGTGGGGAGGGGCAATGCTTGATCCCGTCGTTGAATTAAAGAAGAAGATCAAGAACGGCCAGTTGGAAATAGCTGTGGTAGGCTTAGGCTATGTGGGCTTTCCGCTTGCGCTGGAGTTTGCTGCCAAAGGGGTATCGGTTACCGGTATTGAAATAGACCGGGACAGGCTTAACTCCATAAAAAGAAAGGTTTCTTATATCAGCGATATCAGCGATGAACAGATCGCGGATGCCATGTCCAGCGGGTTCTTCAGAGCCAGCGGAAGGTTCGAGGATATCAGGAAATCCGATGTTATCCTGATATGCGTTCCTACTCCCCTGAAAGGGAAGAATCTTCCGGATATTTCGTTTATCAAGGGCGCGGTAAAAGAAGCGGTTTTGCATATAAAGAAAGGCGCTTTGATAATTCTGGAGAGTACTACCTATCCCGGCACTACCGAAGAAGAATTACTGCCTATTTTCGAGTCCAAGGGTTTTGTCCACGGCGAAGATTTTTATCTTTGCTTTTCGCCTGAAAGGATAGACCCGGGGAATAAGAAATTCCCTGTGCACAAGATCCCCAAGGTTGTCGGAGGGATTAGCCCCGAGGCTACAGCTTTGGCCAGGCTGGTCTATGGCATCATTATCCGCAAGGTCGTGCCGGTGAGCAGCAGCCGCTGCGCTGAAACCGTAAAACTCCTTGAAAATACCTTCCGCCTTATAAATATCGGCCTGATCGACGAATTATCGATGATGGCGCAGGAAATGAAGATCGATATC
>CAZNGC010000024.1:0-14086 GCA_964572435.1 uncultured Planctomycetales bacterium
AAAGGGTTTTAATACCGATTATCTGGGGTTCAGCAGGCATCTGATTGTGTTGAGAGTTGCCCCGAAAAAGGCCGCAATTATCGGCGCAGGAGGCGGGGCCAGGGCGGTGTGCTTTGCTTTAGCCAAGATCAAGGCGGAGGAAATCTGCATTTACGACATCGACGCTTATAAAAGCCTGGGCCTGGTGGGCAGGTTCAAGGACGTCTTCAGCGGGGTAAAATTCTCGGCTGTAGCCGGCATAGGCGGGCTGGACCTAAGGAATAAAGACCTTCTGGTAAATACCTCTCCGGTGGGGATGCGTCCGGAAGACCCCTGCCTGGTCGATGAGAAGTCCATGCACCAGGGGCTTTTTGTTTACGATTTAATTTATAACCCGGCGGAAACTAAACTGCTGGAGGCGGCCAAGAGGTCCGGCCTGCGTTGTTCCAACGGATTGGGGATGCTTTTATACCAGGGGGCGCTCGCCTTCAGGCATTTCACCGGCAGGCAAGCCCCGGTGGAAGCGATGGAGGCGGCATTAAACAGAGGAGTGAGAGGACTATGATCGCAAAGATATTTGTTTTTATTTTCGGCTCCATCGTAGGCAGTTTCCTTAATGTCTGTATCCACCGTCTTCCGAAGAACGAATCGGTTGTCTGGCCGCGTTCGCATTGCCCGAAATGCCAGAAGAGAATCCCCGGTTATGACAATATACCGTTCGTCAGCTATATTCTTCTGGGAGGCAGGTGCCGTTTCTGCAAAGAGAGGATATCCCTGCGTTACCCGCTGGTGGAATTGCTCACCGCTTCTCTTATGCTTGCCCTTTATTTACGCTTTGGTTTGAGCTATAACTTCTTTTTGTACATGGTCATGCTCTGGGCGTTGATCATCTCCAGTTTTATCGATTCGTCGTTGAGGGTCATCCCGGAGGAGGTCAGCGTGGGAGGCATGATTATCGGTTTCATCATGGTTTCGGTCTCGGGTTTTTCCTTTAACCCCGTAAAGTATAACTTCGCGCCGATGTTGAAGTCGTTTATCGGCATAATCGCCGGCGGCGGGATAATTTACCTGACCGGGAAAATATTCGACCTGGTTTATTTCAAATGGATGAAAAAGCCGGCGATCGGGGGGGAAACCGAGTCGATGGGGTTCGGAGACGTCGAGTTATTGGCGATGATCGGGGCATTCCTGGGATGGCAGAGGGCCTTGCTTACTTTTTTCCTGGCCCCGTTCTTGGGCATAATCGTCGGGGTCATAGCCCTGGTCAAGAAAAAAGACCACGCCATACCGTACGGCCCGTTTCTTTCGATCGCGGCGCTTGCGTCTTTGTTCTGGGCCGATCAGATAATCCAGTTGATTCTGCCGGTCAAATAATATTAAAATGTCCCAATCGGATCTTGAAAACCAACTTTCCGGTTCGCTTTCCAGGGACAACTGGGGACATGCCGGTTTTAAAAGGCGCTCCGGGGTCCTGGTTCCGCTCTTCAGCGTTCGTTCGGAAAAAAGCTTCGGCATCGGGGATATGTCCGATTTGAAGCTTCTTATCGATTGGGCGAAGTCCACGGCTAACTCCATAGTACAGCTTTTGCCGATGAACGAGACAGGCCAGTTGTTTTGCCCGTATGACGCCTTGAGTTCTTTCGCGCTTGAGCCGGCATACATTTCTCTCCAGGATTTCGCTCCCCTTAAAGACAAGAAATTCGTTTCGCGCGTTGACGACAGCCTTTATGTGGATTATTCGGTAAAGGATGAGAAACTGCGACTGCTCTGGGATATCTACCTGCTTCAGGATTTGAGTGATGAAATAGATTTCGAGGATTTCCAGAGGGAGAATTCCTATTGGCTGGGTGATTTCGCGCTTTTTAAAGTACTCAAGGAATTTCATCACGGCGCGGCCTGGTATGAATGGGAGGAAAAGTTCAGGGACAGGGATAGGCAGGCGCTTGAGGCATTCTGGCGGGAGAATGTCGAGAAAGTGACTTTCCATATGTGGCTGCAATGGATTATCCGCGGGCAGTTCAAATCCTGCCGGCAGTACGCTTCGGCCAACGGGGTGCTTTTAAAAGGCGATTTGCCGGTCCTGGTATCACGTGATAGCGCGGATGTCTGGGCGCATCCGGCTTTCTTTAAGCTAGATTTTGCCGCCGGCGCCCCGCCGGATATGTATTGCGCTAAAGGGCAGCGCTGGGGTATGCCCACGTACCGCTGGGATAATATTTCCAGGGACGGTTACACTTATATAAAAGAAAAACTGCGCTACGCCGAGAATTTCTACGACGTGCTGCGCATCGACCACGTGGTCGGCCTTTTCCGCATCTGGAGCATACCTTATTCCGATCCCCGGGAGAACCAGGGATTGAATGGATCGTTCGATCCTTTTGACGAGAACCTCTGGGAGGAGCATGGCCGCCGGATACTGGGCGTCCTGATAAAAAATACCAGGATGCTGCTTTGCGCCGAGGACCTGGGGGTTATCCCGGCCTGTTGCACCAGGGTTCTTCTTGAGTTTGGTATTCCGGGAAATGACGTGCAGCGTTGGGTAAAAGATTGGAACAGGCGGCATGATTTTCTTCCTGGAGCCGAATACCGCCGGCTTAGCGTGGCCATGCTTTCGACGCACGATACCACCAATTGGAAGGCCTGGTGGCTTTATGAGGCGGGGACGGTGGATGAGGGCCTTTTTTCCAGGAAATGCCTGGACAGGGGGATAGATTTCTTCAAGGCCAAGCTTGAACTGTTTGACGCCGGCGCTTCCTTTCATGGCCGCCTGCGCTGGAAAAAGGAGATCGACTGCGTGGATAAGCTGGTTTGGGTGCTGGGCAAAAGAAGGGAAGAGGTCGGCGATTTCATCGAGCTTTACGAAAATAGTTATGCCGAGAAGGATAAGCTTTGGAGGATGCTGGGCTGCGCGGGTGGTCCGCCGGAGGAGGCGGACAGCCTGCTTTTGGATAAGATTACCCGCTTTACCTTGAACTCCGAGGCGGTATTCTGCATCAATTCGATAGTCGACCTGCTGGCTATGGCGGACATCTTCAGCGGCGACCCCTACCGTTACCGTATCAATACTCCAGGCACGATCAGCCAGAAGAACTGGTCTTTGCGCCTGCCTATCGGGCTCGAACAACTGCTTAAACATCCGCTGAATGAACAGATACGCGGGATGGTCGCGGATTCCGGCAGGGCCTGTTGAGGCGGTGGATGTATGGGCATAATACAGGGGACGGAATATTACATATCCAAACGCATAGGCAAGGCGGTCATGGATTACGGGATGCTCGCCGAAGGGGACAAGGTCGCTGTCGCCGTATCCGGCGGCAAAGACAGCCTGACCCTCTTGCGCCTGCTGCTGGACCGTAAGGCCTTTGTCCCGATAAGATATGAAGTGGTTGCCCTGCATGTTGATTTGGGCTATCCCAGGTCGATCTCCGTCAAACTTGAGAAATATTTCAGGAAATTAAAGGTCGAATACAGGATCATTAAGAGCCAGGCGCTCAAGAAAACAGAAAAGTCCAAGATCAATTGTTTCTGGTGTTCCTGGAACAGGAGAAAGGAATTGTTTATCTCGGCGGATAAGCTCGGCTGTACCAAGATCGCCCTCGGCCACCACATGGACGATATAATCGAGACCGTATTATTGAATTTGTTCTTCCAGGGCGAGATCTCGGGGATGTCGCCGAAACAGGAGTTGTTCCAAGGCAAGATTACCCTTATCCGCCCTTTGGCTTATGTGGAAGAGCGCCTGATAGAGCGTTTTGCCAAAGAGCAGAAACTCGGGCATGATACATGCAAATGCCCGCGTTATTTTACCTCCAACCGTACCCGGGTAAGAGAGATCATCTCGCAGCTGGAAAAGGTTTGCCCGGACGTAAAAAAGAACATCTACCGTTCCCTGACGCGGATCAAAAAAGATTATTTGCTTTAATCATCGGCTCCCCGATGGTATAATACCCCCATGAATATCCTGCTCCCCGTATTATTTTTTCTTCTGGCCGCTTTTGTCGCCTTCGTGGTAATGAAGATTTCTTCCCAGGTCAATGAGCGGCTTAACCAGATGAATCAGTCTATCCAGGAGGCTAACAAGATCATCGGCCAGAACCTGGGCAGCGCTACTTCCGCTTTCGGCAGCGTGAAGGAGCAGTTGGGAAAACTGGAAGAGACCAATAAGCAGATAATTGCCATAAGCAGGGATATTGCCAGTCTTCAGGAATTGCTGCGCGCGCCTAAATTCCGCGGGTCGATGGGGGAGACGCTGCTGGAAAACCTGCTTTCCCAGGTATTACCCAGGGAGCATTACCAGACGCAGTACCGTTTCAAGAGTTCGGACGCCGTGGACGCGGTGATCCGTCTTGGGGAGCGGCTGGTTCCGGTGGACGCGAAATTCAGCCTGGAGAACTTCCAGAAGATGCAGGAGGCTGCGGATGGGCCGCTAAAGGATGCCTTGCGCAGGAAATTCATCCAGGATGTGAAGAACCGTATCAGCGAAGTTGCCGATAAATACATATTGCCGGCGGAGAATACCTATGATTTCGCGCTGATGTATATCCCGGCGGAAAACGTCTATTACGAGGTGATCATCAAAGAAGACCTTTTTTCCTACAGCATGCTGAAGAAGGTCATTCCGGTTTCCCCGAACACCTTTTACGCTTACCTGCAGGTAATCTGCCTTGGCCTGCGCGGTTTGAAGGTTGAGGAGAACGCCAAGCTGATCCTGAAGAGCCTGGGGGCGTTGTCCGTGGAGACGGATAAATTCAAGACGGAGTTTAATGTCCTCGGCAGCCATCTGCGCGACGCCGGGACCAAGTATAGCGATGCCGAGAAGCGCCTGGACAAAGTCAGCCAGCGGCTGGCGGATATCCAGGATACCAGGCAGATAACCGGCGGTTAAATTATGATACTGGAAGTGCGTGTGAGCCCCGGTTCCAGCAGGAATTGCGTCCAGGCCCGCCAGGGCGAGAAGCTCAAGGTTTATCTTACCAAGCGGGCGTGCGGCGGCCAGGCGAACAAACAGCTGATTGAGCTTTTGAGCGGTTACCTTAAAGTGAAGAAGTATCAGCTCAGGATAATTTCCGGAGAAAAATCCCGGGATAAGATAGTGGAGATAGAAGAGCGTGTATAACCCGTTGGAGAAATTCGGATTAAGCAATGTCGTTTCCGCCTTTAGCTGCCGCCGGGACGGGAATATGTCTTTGTGCTTCGGGGATACCCGCGGGGCCGTCGATAACCGGAAGAAGTTCCTCTCGGCCGTGGGCATAGATTACCGCAGCCTGGTTTGCGCTAAGCAAGTGCATGGTAAAGCCATTGCGGTGGCAGGCCCGATGAATAAGGGCAGCGGAGCGCTGGACTATAATAGTTCGATTGACGGTGTGGACGGTTTCCTGACCAGCGCCAAGGGCCTTCCTATAGCCATACTTACGGCGGACTGCCTGTCGGTTTTCATTTACGACCCTTCCGGCCCGGCGGTAGGCATCCTGCATGCCGGCTGGCGCAGCACCGAACAGAATATTTGTTATGAGGCTGTAAGGTTGATGCAGATGAAATTCGGCAGCCGTCCCGACAGGATGCTGGCCGGTTTTGGCCCGTCCATCCGCGCCTGCTGCTGCAAGATGGACGATGGTTTCCAGAGCAATTATCCGTTCGGGCTTATTAGAAGAGAGTCGGGGCTTTATATGGATATTGCCCTGATCAACAAGAGGCAATTGACCGATTGCGGGCTTATGGAAAAGAATATATTTGACCCTGAGATATGCACTTATTCGGATAACGAAAATTTCTTTTCTTTCCGCAAAGAGGGCGAACGCGCGGGGAGGATGATCTCGGCGATAATGTTGAAATGATCAATAAATATACCCTGGAATTTATCCTGCATACCAGGAACAGTTCACCGAAGGTAATCAAAAGTTCCCTGGCGGAGTTCGGAAGCGAGCTGGCGGTCAGCGAGATGGATGGGGAGAAAGAGGTATGTGATTATAAGATCAGTATGGTCACGGAGGACCCCACCCTGGTCTTTGACCTTTGTTCCCAGCTTGGCAGGATCAGGTCGGTGAAGGTGGCTTAGGATTATCCAAAATGGAGGATTTGCGCGATGTATGCAGTCGTTTTTGTTACCGCCGGGAGCAGGAAAGAGGCGGGCAGTATAGCCGCCGGTTTAATCAGGGATAAGCTGGCAGCCTGCGTGAATATCGTGGATAAAGCGGATTCGGTTTTCTTTTGGGACGGGAAGGTGCGCAAGTCCAGGGAGTCCATCTTGATGATCAAGACACGCAGGAGCAAACTGGATAAGCTGATCAGGCGGGTTAAGTCTTTGCATAGCTATACTGTCCCGGAGATTATCGCTTTGCCGGTCTTGGACGGTTATAAACCTTATTTAAGGTGGGTCGATGAATCTGTCAGGTAGCCCTTTTGATTTCGTTGTCGCTTTCTTTGCCGGGATACTGGCTAGCCTGACCCCTTGCGTCTATCCGCTTATACCGGTTTCCGCCGGCTATGTGGTAGGGAACGCGCAAAATTCAAAGGCAAAGGGTTTTTCCTTAAGCCTTTTCTATGTTACAGGGATGGCGGTTGCTTATTCTTCTCTGGGCATATTGGCTGTGCTCACCGGCAATATTTTCGGCAGCTTCAGTACGGGGCCGTGGGTTAATCTTGCCGCCGGAGCGGTAATCTTTGTTTTCGGGCTTTCCATGTTCGAGTTGTTCAGCTTTAATTTTAACTTCGGATTAAAGGCGCCGAAAAGCAGCAGGGGTAGTTATTGGTCGGCTTTCGTATTAGGCGTTGTCTCAAGCCTGATGATTTCGCCATGTATCAGCCCGATCCTTGGTTCGATACTGGTTTATCTGTCAACCAGGGAAAATGCTTTTTACGGAGGGGCGCTCCTGTTGTGTTTTTCTTACGGCATGGGGGCGATCTTCATCCTGATCGGGACTTTCGGCCCGGGTATCGCCGCGCTCCCCAGGAGCGGCAAGTGGATGCTGGCGGTAAAAAAGGCCTGCGCCGCGCTGATTGTCTTGGCAGGCGTATTCTTTATGTACACAGCGATAAGGAGATTTTAATGCCTAAAAATACCGGATGGGCGCTTTCTTTGCCGGGATTAATCCTGGCCCTTGTTTTGGTTTTCTCCGGCACGGCCCGGGCTTCCGATATCGTTCTCAACGATTTGGAATCCAAGCCGGTAAACCTTTCTTTGGCGACCGGCAAACATACCATATTGTTCTTCTGGACTACCTGGTGCCCTTATTGCCGCACGGAGCTTAAAGAGCTTAACGGCATGTGTTCCAGGCTGCAGAAGGAAGGGGTGGATGTTTTTGCGGTGAATGTTGGTGAGCCCGGGTATAAGGTAGAGAGGTTCCTGAAGAATTATCCCCTCGGCTTGCGCGTGCTCCTGGATTTAAGGGGCCGCGCCGCGCAGAATTACGATATCAGGGGAGTTCCTACTTACGTATTTATTAACAGGTTCGGCGATGTCGCCGGGGTCGAGCACAGCCTTCCGGCGGACTATATGGATATATTGTCAAAATGACTAGAGTGATGGAAGGGCCGGCTGCGGATTTGATCGCCAATTTGAAACGCCGCAATATCGACGGCGTATATGTACGTTCGAGGCAGGAGGCTTGCGATAAGGTCGAGCAGCTTATAGCCGAAGGCTCAAGCGTGGGTATTTCCGGGTCGAAGACTTTGGACGAATTGGGCATTGTCGGACGGCTTGAGAACGCGGGTTTTAAGGTATTTAATCAGTATAAGCCGGGCTTGAGCCGTCAGGAAAGCATGCGTGTGCGCAATCTTGGGTGCCGGGCGGATTATTTCCTGACCAGCTGTAATGCAATTGCGCGGACAGGGGAAATGGTTTTCTTGAGCGGTTACGGGCACCGCATAAGCGGTATCGCCAATTCCGATAATCTGATCGTGGTATGCGGTTTGAACAAGATTGTTTCCGGCCTGGACCAGGCGCTCAAGCGCAGCAGGGATCAGGCTACCGTGCTTAATTGCAGGAGGCTGGATTGGAAGTCTGCCTGTTTGAAGGATGGGGTATGCCGTAAAGACGTATGCCTGGAACCGGATTATAAAAGGATGTGCTGCCAGCTTCTGGTTATCGAATCCGAAGTTGCTCCGGGCAGGGCAAAGGTGATTATTACTGGGGAGAAACTGGGTTTTTAAGGAGATTCCATATGTTCGACAAAATGAAGCAGTTGTTTGAGATGCAAAAATCGATGCAGGAATTGAAGCGCAGGCTCGAGGAGGCGAATTTCGATATTGCCAGCGGCAACGGTATGGTAAAAATAAATATGAACGCCGCCCAGAAAATGAACAGCCTGACCATTAACGGCAACCTTGCAGAGCTCGATAAGGCTTCTCTTGAGAAATCCATTTGCGAGGCTTACGAGAGGGCGCTGAAGCACGCGCAGGAGATAGCCGCCGGCAAGCTCAAGGATATATCGGGGTTGAACCTTCCTAAAATATAATATGGGCAACTTTTTTGAATTAGTCGAAGAGATCTGCGGCCGGGACGGCCGGTATAAGCCGGATGCCTACGAGTTCGTGCTCAAGGGCCTGAACTTTACGCAGGGCAAGCTTAAGAGGAGCACGCATGTCAGCGGCAGGGAACTGGCCCTGGGTTTGCGCGATTACGCGATAGACCAGTATGGCGCGCTGGCGCAAAGGGTGCTCTCATATTGGGGGATAAAACAGACCAGGGATTTCGGGGAGATCGTATATAATATGATCGACAAGAAGCTTTTGGCAAAAAGCGACGAGGACATCCCGGATGATTTCGATTCGGTTTATGACTTCGATTCCGCCTTTGCCAATGTCCTGGCGGATACCGTTGACTTCGATATCACGAGCAAACCATGATCAACAAGAGCCTGAAGGAACTTATCGAATCCCGGGAATTTATCAGCGTGGCATCCTGCGACCTGAACGGCAGGCCGAACGCCGCCCCCAAATTCCTGCTCAAGGTAGAGGGCGATATCATTTACCTGATCGATTATATTATCGGCAGGACATTCAGGAATTTCCAGTCCAATCCCAGGGCGTCCCTTTCTTTCATCGACAGCAATACGCTTATCGGTTATCAGATCAACGGCAGGGTGGGCATGGTTGACTCCGGACCGGAATATAAAGAAATAATCAAGCAGCTGCACGAGAAGGAACTGGACCTTTCCATAGCCAGGGTTATCGAAGGGGTAAATAAGGGAAGGGCCCATAAATCCTACGAAGTTGCCATACATGAACAATTCGTGATCTTTAAGATAAAGATAGAAGAAGTGGTCGAAATGCGCCCCAGCGGGACGCTCAAAAGGGAGCAGGTGCAATGAGTTTCAAGGGATTGGCGACGGGTATAGGCAGCTTGCCTTTTAAGGACGCGCTCCAGGCGGCGGAGGCGGTCCTGCGTTTTGTCCCGGAGGCGCCTTTTTGGCCGCAGCTTCCCGCCCTTGGCGGGCGCGAAGGGATGTTCGCCCAGTTCAGCCGGAACCTGCCCGGCTTAAAGGCCGAAGGCAGGGATATACGTTTCGCGCCGCTGGACGAAGAAAAAGAGCTGGAGGTTTTCTACGAAAAACTCCTGCAGGAGGATTTATCGTATTTCTCCATCGGCCAGGATTTTGCCTCCGGACTGCACGCGTTTTACCGTAAACTCAAGGAGCGCGGGGCCTCCGGGGCAGAATTCATCAAAGGCCAGATTACCGGCCCGTTCACCTTCTGCGCCGGCATAAACGACGCGCAAGGCAGGGCCATCCTTCATAACAAAGTTATTATGCAGGCAATGGTTAAAGGCCTGGGCATGAAGGCTCTCTGGCAGCTGGATTTTTTCAAAGAATTCGGCAAAAAGATGATCATTTTCCTTGATGAGCCGTACCTGACTGCCGTCGGATCAGCCTATACCACGGTTGGCCGGAGAGAGGTGATCGAAACCCTGTCCGAGCTCTGCGGCCTGCTGAAGGCGTCCGGCTGCCTGACAGGCGTGCATTGCTGCGGCAATACGGATTGGTCCATGCTTACGGATTCCGACGGCGTGGATATCATCAACTTTGACGCTTATGAATTCCAGGAGAGGTTCGTTCTTTACGCGGATAACCTGTCCAGGTTCCTTAAGAAGGGAGGGGTTATCTGCTGGGGGATTGTCCCTACCCAGAGCGATGCCTCTCAAGAGACCCCCGAAGGTTTGTGCGCCAGGATAAAATCCGGCCTGGATATACTGGCCAGGAAAGGGATTGACCGCGACCTTCTCCTGGACAGGCTGATGATCAGCCCTTCCTGCGGGCTGGGGACATTGAGCGAGCGCCAGGCGGAGGGGATTTTGGGCCTTTTGGGCCAAACATCCGCGTTCATCCGTAAAAACCTCTGAAAATAAAACTATTTGACAAATCCGGTTATAAGCTATATAATTAAAAAACTTTTGTTGGTCAATTCAGGAGTATTATGAAAGAGATCAGGATCCACGCCCGCGCCGGCCAAGGCGCGATTACTACCGCGGCATTATTGGGTTTCAGCTACTTTAACGAGGGGAAATACCCTTACGCTTTCCCTAATTTCGGGGCAGCCAGGATGGGCGCTCCGATGAACGCTTTTGTGCGCGTGGACAGCAATCCCGTTCGCCTGCGCAGCCAGATTTATGAACCTGATTATGTGATTATCGTAGACCCGACCCTTTTGCGCGGGTATAACTGTTTTTCCGGGCTCAAAGAAGACGGTGTCGCCATTATTAACGCTAAAGAAGAACTGGAATTGCCTAAGTTAAAGGCCAAGCAAAGCGTTTTCGTGGTACCGGCAAACGAGATAGCGCTGAAGAATATCGGACGGCCCCTGGGCAATACCGCCTTAATCGGTGCTTTTGCCGCCGCCACCGGAGAGCTAAGACTGGATAATCTTATCGAAGTGGTCAAGAAACGTTTCAGCGGCAAGGCCCAGGAGGGCAATATCAAGGCGGTACAGGAAGGTTTTGAGTTTATCAAGAAAGGGATGAAATAATAAATGTTCGGGCCGTTGAACGTAAGACCTAAGGACAGCAAGGGGGATAAGACAGGCAGCTGGAGAACGCTGTCGAGGCCGCATTACCTGCATAAGAATTGCATCGCCTGCAGGATGTGCCTGATGATTTGCCCCGAGGGTTGCGTAAGCGGGAAAGAAAAGAATACGTTTGAGGTGGATTTCAATTTCTGCAAAGGCTGCGGCTTGTGCGCGGACATCTGCCCGAAAAAAGATATCGAGATGGTCAGCGAAGAATCCAAGAGCGAGGAATCATGAAAGAATTTTTAGAAGGTTCTCACGCGATAGCGGAAGTGGTTAAAACCTGTAAACCGGGGGTCATCTCCGCTTACCCGATAACGCCTCAAACGCATATCGTCGAAGACCTGGCGCAGATGGTTTCAGACGGCCAGCTAAAATCCGAATTCGTAAATGTGGAGAGTGAGCATTCCGCAGCTTCCGTAGTCCTCGGAGGCTCGGCTACCGGTGTGCGCGTTTATACCGCGACAAGTTCGCAGGGGCTTTTCCTGATGCAGGAGGTGGTTTTTAACATCGCCGGCATGCGCCTTCCGGTGGTGATGACTTGCGCCAACCGCGCGGTCAGCGCTCCGATAAACATCTGGAATGACCAGCAGGATTCTATATCCTTGAGGGATGCCGGATGGATCCAGATTTACGCCGAAGACAATCAGGAGGCAGTTGATTTCCATCTTATCGCCTACCGTTTGGCTGAAGACAAGCGGGTTATGCTTCCGGTGATGGTCTGCATGGACGGTTTCATCCTGACCCACGGTATGGAGACGGTGGATATGCCGGAGCAGGAAAAGGCGGATAAATTCCTGCCCGCCTACAAGCCTTTATATAAACTTGACCCGGATGACCCTATGAGTATGGGGCTTTTGGCTGATCCGGACTATTATATGGAAACGCGTTTTGCCATCCAGGAGACGATGAGAAAATGCCTGGATTACCTGCCTCGGATAAGCGAAGAGTTTAACGCGGTATTCGCAAGGGATTACAAGGATTTGCTGGTGGAAGAATACCATACTAAGGACGCGGACAAGGTGATTGTGGCGATGGGCTCGGTTTGCGGCACGATCAAGGAAGTGGTTGACGAGCAGAGGGCCAAAGGCAAGAAAGTCGGCCTCTTGAGGATCATTTCTTACAGGCCGTTCCCTTACGCGCGCGTTTGCGAGGCGCTGAAGAATATCCCGAAGGTGGCGGTATTGGATAAATCGGTTTCCCTGGGGGCGTACGCTCCGATAGCGGCTGATTTAAAATCGGCGTTCTTCGGCAAGAAGAATGGGCCAAAGGTAATCAGCAGTTTTGTCGCCGGGCTGGGTGGAAGGGATATCACCACTGAGACTATCCACGAGGTATTCAGAAGGCTGGGCGCCAAAGAAGTAAATTTCGACTTTATAGATTTGAAACCTGAGTTACTTGAGGAGGGCGCCCCGCGCTAATCGGTATTGCGCGGGTGTTGCCTATGTAGACAAAATATGGAGAATAGGCCTTTATTTAAATGCGGGCATACAGCCTGCGCCGGATGCGGCCAGGCAGTTGCCGCCAAATTAGTCGTTGAGGCATCCGGGGCGAATACGGTTATCGCCAACAGCACCGGGTGCCTGGAGGTTTTTACCACCAAGTACCCGGAGACCGCCTGGGGGGTACCCTGGATCCACTCTTTGTTTGAGAATTCCGCCGCTGTCGCTTCAGGGGTGGAGGCAGCCTTAAAATACCTGGGAAGGAAGGACGCGATCAACGTTATCGCCCAGGGCGGCGACGGTTCGACCGGCGACATCGGCCTGCAGGCGATCAGCGGGATGCTCGAGCGCGGGCACGATATCCTGTATGTCTGTTACGATAATGAAGCTTATATGAATACCGGGGTGCAGAGAAGCGGCCTGACCCCTTTTGACACCAATACTACTACCAGCCCCGTAGGCGGGCTTTCTTCCGGTAACATCAGGCCGAAGAAACCGGTCCCCGAGATATGCGCGGCGCACGGGATTCCTTACGTGGCTACCGCTTCAGCGGGGTTTCCCCAGGACATTACTCGCAAGGTAAAGAAGGCTCTGTCCATCAAGGGCCCAAAGTATTTGCAGATACACGTGCCATGCCCTCTGGGATGGCGCCATGAGTCGAATCAAATGCTGCATGTGGCCAGGATGGCGGTAGAGACCGGGCTTTATCCGTTGTTTGAATATGAATTTGGAACAGTCACGGGCCGCAAGCAGATAGTTCCCAAGCCTGTGGAAGAGTATTTAAAAATGCAGGGCAGGTTCAAGCACCTCCTCAAGAATCCCGGAGAGATCCAGAAGATCCAGGAGATCGCGGACAATAATATAAAGAAGTATAACCTGAAGTTAGAGGCGCAAGGGTAGGACAAGGAGGCCGGCATGGGCAAACAAGCAAGGGCTATCGTTGATTTAAGCTTAAAAGACCTGGTCAAGGATTTAAACAAGGCATATTGCGATGAATGGCTGGCTTTTTACCTTTATTGGTATATGGCGCAGACAGTCAGCGGCAGGGCGTACGAAGATATGAAAGAAATGCTCGAAAAAATAGCCAAAGACGAACTGGAGCATGCCGGAGAGCTGGCAGATTTGATCACTAAACTGGGTGATGTGCCGGTAGCTAATCCGATGGACCTGGGTAAAGGCGCTAATTTTCCTTATCTTATGCCTCCCAGGAATACCGCTGATATCAACAGGATTATACGTATCGTGGCGGAGGCAGAGGCCGAGGCGATCGAGGTCTATAGCAAGCTTGCCAAGAAGACTTTCGGTAAGGATAGCGTTACCTATCAGCTGGTTACGCACATCTTGAGTGAAGAGGTTAACCACGAGGAGATGTTCGAGAATTTGCTGGAAAGATAACAACGCCCCGCGCGGGATTCAGGCGGGCATGCCCTTTTGGGCAAGGAGACATTAATATGGCAAAAATTACGATTGATACTTCTACTTGCGTAGGATGCGGGTTGTGTGAGCAGTCATGCCCGGAAGTATTCGAAGTGCAGGGCGACGGTGTTGCCCATGTAAAATCGCAGAATTGTACTTCCTGCAACCTGCAGGAAGTTGCGGATTCCTGCCCGGTAAGTTCGATAAAGATAAGCGCTTAAAAAATGGGGTCAGAATTATTTTTTAAAAAA
>CAZNGC010000025.1:0-13002 GCA_964572435.1 uncultured Planctomycetales bacterium
CCGTGTGGCTGACCACCCTCTCAGGCCAGCTACCCGTCAAAAGCCTTGGTAGGCCGTTACCCTACCAACTAGCTGATAGGACGCGAGCTCATCTCCAAACAAGAACCCTTGCGGGCCCCCTTTACTTACGAATGCATGTGCAAACGTAAACACATCGGGTATTATCCTCGCTTTCGCAAGGCTATCCCCGACTTGGAGGTAAATTACTCACGTGTTACTCACCAATCTGCCGCTATATTCCCTCCCCATTGACGCATCCACCTTGCGGTCTCAACATCTCAAGGAAAGGATATCGCTCGACTTGCATGCCTAATCTACGCCGCCAGCGTTCACTCTGAGCCAGGATCAAACTCTCCGAAAAAAATTCGAAAAATTATGAATGAAGGCTCTAGTGATTTATTTTTTTATAACCTCTCAAAAATTGACCTCAAAAAGCTCTTTACAGAACTTTTCGTGGCCTCGCTTGGCAATTCAATTATCAAAAGAACGATTTTATTCCCGGCAGAAACCCGCAGAGAACAAAAAAACGCCCCGACAAATTGCCGGGGCGTCAAATCTATTTACGCCCAACTTGTCGTTCTATGGGTGATTACTACGAAATTGTCAACCGGTCGAGCCGGTTCTTATTATTTTCACTTCTCACAATAATAATTCCCTTTTGGGTAAGGGATAGTCATTCTATTACAATTCACGATTTTGTCAAGAACTTTTTTCTATTATTTTTTACTACAGGCTATCCACTACTTTCAGGAAGGCTTCCACGATCCTGGGGTCGAACTGCGTGCCGCTGTTCAGTTTTATCTCGAGGAGCGCCTGCTCTTTCATCAGCGGTATCTTCCTGTATGAACGCGCCGAACGCATTGCCTCGTAGGAATCCGCC
Source organism: uncultured Planctomycetales bacterium (assembly GCA_964572435.1). GTDB lineage: Bacteria > Omnitrophota > Gorgyraeia > Gygaellales > Profunditerraquicolaceae > UBA6249. Next base: position 881 of record CAZNGC010000025.1, read on the forward strand.
ACATGGATTATGCGCGCCCCAAGCAGTATATCCTCCCCCTTCCTGCCTTCCGGGTAACCCGTGCCGTCGTAATGTTCATGGTGCTGCCTGACCAAATCCACCACCCCGTTTAAGAAAGTGAGCGGCTCAAGTATCTGCGCCCCGATAGTCGGGTGCTTCTTGATCTGCTCCCACTCCGCGGGGTTAAGCGCGGAAGGCTTAAGCAATATGCTGTCGCTGATGCCTATTTTCCCCAGGTCGTGAAGCTCCGCAGCCTGGCGAACCAGCTCGACCTCTTTCGCCGGAAGCCTAAGCTGGTTGCAAATAGCCACGGCGTAACGGGCGACATTCTCCGAATGGCTGTGCGTGTAATGGTCGCGCGCGTCGATTGCCTGCGCCAGCACTCTGATCGTGCGCATATATGTGGAGCGCAAATCTTCATACAGCCTGCTCAAGTTGCTCGTGGAATCTTCTATTCTTTTCGCCAAAAGGGTGTTCTGTTTTTCCAGCGCCTGGTTATTCTCTTTCAAACCCTGCACCATCTTGCGGTTAGCCGCCAGCAGCGTATGCAGGCGGATGCCTTTTTCCACTATGGACTTTAGCTTATCCGGGTTCAGCGGCCAGCCCAATACATCATAAACTCCCAAGTCGGCAAACAGGTTGCCCTTGCTGCCGTTCTCCGCCTCCAGCAGGACAACTATCACGCAATCGGGATCCGCCCTTTTCAGATCCCCGATAGTAGAAAGCATATCCATATCCTGCATGGCGTATCTGATGATCACCAGTTCGCACGCGCTATGCTGCAGGCTGATCACCCCGGCCTGGGAGGTAGATTCGGCAACCAGGGTATATCCGCCCAACCTGGAAAGCTGCTCGTTTATTTTATTGACGTAAGCCTTATCGTCGCAGATAAAAAGTATCTTGCCTAAAGCAGGCATCATTGTTCTCCGCTGATGATCCTCGCCGCCTCTTCCGGGCTGATTAACCCATCCCTGGCTTTGAGGAGCGCGTTATCGCGCATGGATTTGAAGCCTTTATTCCTGGAAATATATTTTCTTATTTCCTCAACCGGCTTGCCGCTTATAATTATATCTCTTATAGCATCATCAATCAAGATTGTTTCGGAAATAACCACCCTCCCGAAGAAACCCGTATAGCTGCAGTAATCGCACCCTTGCGCGGTATAGAATCTGGATTTTACAGCGGAACCCGGGCGCCCCAGCAACGCCCTGGGGACGTTCGCCGGCCTGCGGCATTTGGGACAGTTCTTGCGCGCCAGGCGCTGATAACAAACCATGGACAGGCTGTTGGCGGCCAGGAAGGGCTCCACCCCCATCTCGATCAGCCGGCCGATAGCCGAGGAAACATCATCGGACTGTATCGTAGAAAGCACCAGCCGCCCGGACAACGCCGCCTTAACCGCTGCAGAGGCGACGGGATAATCCCGGATCTGTTCAATCATCAATACATCCGGTTCCTGGCGCGAAACGCAATCCAGCGCAAAACGCATATCCAGCCCGGCCTCGGGACTTACCTGTATCTGGGTAATCCCGTCGATCTGATATTCTATGGGATCCTCAATGGTAACGATATTCCTGGAAGGGGTATTAAGATGATTCAACAGCGAGTATATAGTCGCGGTCTTCCCCGAGCCTACCGGGCCGCTAAGCAATATTAGCCCGGAATGCCTGGCTAAGGCCGCCTTAAAGACAGCGGTATCGGATTCGGAGAACCCCAGGCGCTCAACACCTGCCCCCTGCATGCTCCTGTCCAGGGCATGCAGGACGAACTTCTGCCCGAAAGCCGTAGGCAGACATGACACCCTGAATTCCGTCTCGCGCGAAGCCGACCTAAGTTTCAGTTTTCCATCCTGGGGCAGGCGGTTGGCTCCGATATCGAAACCCGAGATCAACTTTAGCCTGCCCAATATCGAATCCTGGTTTTTCTTCGGTATCCTCAAGACATCGCGCAAGGAACCGTCCACCCTGTACCTGACACGCAGGCACTCCGCTTCAGGTTCGATATGGATATCCGAAGCCCTCTTCTTCAAGGCATGCGCCAGTATAATTTCGGCGAGGTTATCCGCCGGCGGAAGTTCGGCCTGCGGAACAGGCGAAACAGCTGGTCCGTCTGCCCTAATCGCCTGCCTGTCGTAAAGGCTGTCGATAGCCCAGGAAATCTCGTCTTCCTGCGCTAAAATAAGCCTGACCCCGCACCTGCAAAAAGCCGATAATTCATCCAGCAGAAAAACATTCAGCGGCTCGGAAGTGGCAACAAACAAAACCCCGCTTTCTTTAAATAAGGGCACGGCATTATAAAACCTGGCTATATGCTCCGGGAATAACTCCGTCACAGACGGGTCGAACTTGAACTTATCCAGGCATATGCCGGGCATATAGAAATTGTTATCGAATAGGTCTTTTAGCCCGGATGAGGAAACAACCCTCTCTTCCACCAGGGCCCTCCTCAAGGAAATCCCTTTTTTCTTATGTATATCCATGGCCTGGTTCATCAATTCCCTGCTTATCCTGGCCTTCTTGAGTATTTCTTCCTTCAATAAATTCATCCTGTTTAAACCTCCGTGGGAGTCAAGCGCAAGACCTCTTCGATCGTAGTCAACCCAGCCAGCGCGGCATCCATCCCGGCCTTGCGCAGGCTATACATCCCCTCAAGCACCGCCTGGCGCCTGATTACTTCAGTCCCTGAACCGGCGGCAATCAACTCCTGCATCCTATGGCTCAACCGCGTAGCTTCAACAGCCAGCACATTGCCTGAATAACCGGTACTTAAACAATCGCGGCACCCCTTTGCCCTGTAGAACTGCGGTTTCGGGGATCTACTCGTATCGATCTTCAGGCTTGCCGCTGCTTTACGGTTAAGCGTGTAAGCCTCCCTGCAGCGCGGACAGACTTTTCTCAAGCGGATCTGGGCGATCACGCAAACAAGCGCCGACTTGACCAGGTAAGGCTCGATCCCCATTTCAACTAAACGGGATATGCCGTCGGCAACGGAAGCGGCTTCAAGAGAAGCAATGACCAGCCGGCCGCCAAGAGCCCCCTTAACCGCCCCATTCAGAGTCTCGTAATCGCGCAGATCGCCGACCATGATCACATTGGGATCCTGGAGAAGTACCGAACGCATACCCGCGGAAAAACTAAGCCCTACATCCGGGCTGACGCTGACCTGGTTTATTCCGTCAATCTGAAATTCAACCGGGTCTTCGATCGTAATAATGTTCTTATCCGGAGTGTTTAGGGATTTGAGAATGGCATAAAGCGTGGTTGTCTTGCCGCTGGCAGCCGGGCCGCAAACCAGGATTATCCCGTGGTTCAGGCGCAAGACGTTATCCAGCACTTTGGCGGACTGCACGTTCAGCCCCAGGTCTTTGATTCCCAGATCGGGCCTCTCCTTGTCCAGCAGGCGCAATACGGCTTTTTCTCCGCAGGAAGCCGGCAACAGGCAAATCCTGAAATCGACCCTGTGTCCGAGGATCTCGGCCTGGAAACGCCTTTCCTGCGGCAAAAGGCGTTTGCTTATATCCAAACCGGCGATTGCCTTAAGCCGGCCGATAACCGGCTCGTGCATATCCCGGGGAAGAAAATCCTGTTCTTTGAATTGCCCACCGGAACGGAAACGTACCCGCAGTTTGCCGCCGAACGGCTCGATCAGCGCCCCGGAGTACTTCTTCCTGACAATTTCCTCCAGGAGCAGGGTAACAGTCTTTACCGCCAGCGGGTCGCGGCTTATCCGCTCAAGCTCGCGGACGTTTAAAAACAATTCCTTTTCCGGACGAACCGTCTCAACCGGAGAATCGGATTCCTTAAAAAAGTCTCCCATATTCACCTCGAAAGCAGCCGGGTAGCAGAAGTCGATGGCCGCGCTGATATCCTTCAGCGGCGCGATCACTGGCTCGATCTTCAAACCGCGCAATTCCGGAAGCTTCTCTACGGCGAATATATTCAACGGGTCGGAAATCGCCAAACAGACCGAACCCGCGGATTTGGACAATGGGATCGCCTGGTAACGGCGTGCGATATTTACGGGGATTATCTTTGCGACATTCGGGTCGATATCGAAATACTTCAGCTCGACTACCGAAGCCTGCAGCTCGGAATTCAGGCAGGCGGCTAATTGTTGGTGCTTAAGGAATCCCAAATCCACAAGGATGTCGCTAAGATTGCCGCCACCCTGCGCCTGGGTCTTAAGCGCCTGCTCAAGCTGGCTTCTGGTAATCAGTTTGCTGTTAGTCAGGATTTCGGAAAGCCGGTCCTTTAATGACAACATAAGGTTAGCTAATAAGCAGTAGGTAGATAGTATTTCTCAATCGCCCTCTTTATATCCGAAGAGGTAGAGACGAAAGCCCTAACGCTGCATCCGCTTAACAATTCCACGTCGCTGATCGCCTGCATATTCAAAGGATTGGACATGGCCAGGGTAAGGTTGCCGCCGATCCTGTCTATGGGCACAAGCAGGTACTTGCGGGCAAGGCTGGCGGGAATAATCCCGGTGATCTCCGGGCTGACATCGTAATTCTTCAGGGTAAGAAAAGGAAACCCGTATTGCGCGGTAAGCGACTGGGCGATATCCTCCTCTTTCACATAACCCAGCTCGACCAGGGTCTCTCCGATCAAACCACCCCTGTCCTTCTGCGCGCTTAAGGCCCGGGAAAGCTGCTCGCGGCTGATGACCCCTTCATCCAGCAGGAGTTCTCCCAATTGTTTGTTGTTGATCCGTTTAACAGGCATAGGTTTTCTAAAAACGGTTTATTGTTTAATTATACACTCCGGCCGCTTAGCTGACAATACTTTTATTGTATTCATCAAGAAGATAGCCTTTATCCACGCCAGTATCGATAAAATCCCAGGGCAGCGGCTGGGATACCGGCTTCTCCGCCAGATACTCCAGCGGGTCTATCCCCGCCCCGGAAAAAGCATCCTGCCACCTGGCGAATGAAAACGAATCCGCCCAGGCGTCGAACCTTGCCCCTTTTTGATGCGCGGAAAGTATAACCTGCCCAAGCCTCCTGTCCCCGCGCGAAAGTACACCCTCCAGGAACCCCATTTCGAAATTATGGAAACTGAGTTTAAGCCTCTTGTTCCTGCACCTGCTTCTCAAATAATCCCGTTTTTCCCTGATCGACTCTATCGGCTCCATGCGCATCCACTGCAAGGGCGTATGCGGCTTGGGGATCAACGGGTTGATGCTGATGTTGACCTGGGCGCCTCCGCCGCTGACCTTTTTCTTGAGGTCAGAAGCAGCCTGGGCGAAATTGATTATCCCGTCCAGGTCCTCGTTCCTCTCTCCGGGAAGCCCGATGAGGAAATATAATTTCAGATGCTGGTATCCCGCCCGGTAAGCCTCCTCCGCGACCTTGAAGAATTCCTCTTCCGAGAAATCCTTGGCCATTGCCCGGCGCAGCCTTTCGGTGCCGGCCTCCGGGGCGAAGGTAAGCCCGGTCTTCTTTATGCCGGCGATAAGCGTGGAGACCTTGCCCAGCAATACCCTGGCCTTAAGCGAAGGCAGCGATAAATTTACCGCTCTCTCTTTAAAAGAAGCGGTAAGCTCGCCTACCAGTTTTTCTATCCCCGGGTAATCCCCGACTGATAAACCGGCCAACGACAACTCCTCGTATCCGCTTGAGGCGTATGCCGAATCCGCCATAGAAATGATCTTATCCTTACTGCGCAGGCGTAAAGGGTAATACTGGCTCCTCGCCTGGCAGAAGCGGCAACGGTTGGGGCAGCCGCGCATGATCTCCAAAGTGATCCGGTCATGCACTGTCTGCACGTAAGGCACGATCCAGTCACAGGGGAAAAATGAAGAGTCCAGGTCGCCGACCAGGCGTTTCTTCACCTTCAGGCCAGATCCGCTTAGTATGGGCGCGTAAACACCCTGGATGCCGGCAAGCTCGGTTATCAGGTCCTTTTTCGACAGGCGGGACGATTTGTAATCGTCCTTGCGCCTGCGGTATAGCTCCATCAACTGCACAGATGCCTCTTCCGCCTCGCCGATGATAAACAGGTCGAAGAAATCCGCCATCGGTTCGGGGTTAAGCGCGCACGGCCCGCCGCCGATCACCAACGGCTGGGCTTCGGAACGGGAGGCGGAAAGAAGCGAAATCCCGGAAAGCTCCAATATGTCCAGCACGTTAGTATAACCCAATTCACTGCTTAAGGAAAATCCCAGGAAATCGAAATCCGACAAGTCCCTGCCGGATTCAAGAGAGCCGAGCCTGCGGCTGCCGTCTTTTAAAACCCGGCGCATATCTTCTTCCGGGGAGAAAAACCTTTCGCAGGAGACAAACGGGATGCTGTTCAATACCCCATAGATGATGCGCAGGCCGAGATTACTCATCCCGATCTCGTAAAGATCGGGAAACCCCAGCGCGAAACTTACCGGGCAGGAAGCGCTGTTTTTCTTTCCGGCGTTCCACTCGTTACCCAGATACTGGGCAGGCCGGTGGACCCCGTTCAATAAATCTTCTTTCATATTTTAGAATACGCTCCTTGTGCGGTCGATATTCACCAGGATACCCAGAGAAATAAAAGTAACCAGTATGCTGGAACCGCCGTAACTCATCAACGGCAGGGGCAGCCCAACCACCGGGGCAAGGCCCATATTCATCGCTATGTTTATAAATACCTGCAGGGCCAGCAAAAGGGATATGCCATAGGCCAGCAGCTTCCCGAATGAATCCTGTGTCCTGGCGGCGATGATCAACCCCTGTCGGATAATCAAAAAATACATCAGGATAAGCAAACCGCTGCCCAGGAAACCCCACTGTTCTGAAAATGTGGCGAAAATAAAATCCGTATGCGACTCCGGGAGAAAATATAGCTGGCTCTGTGTCCCGGACAGCCAACCTTTGCCGAACAAGCCTCCGGAACCTATGGCTATGCGCGACTGGATCACCGTGTATCCGGCGCCAAGCGGGTCGATGTTCGGATTAAGGAAAACAAGCAACCTCTGCTTCTGGTAATCGCGCAGGAAATGCCAGAAAAAAGGCAGCGGGGCCAGGAGGGCAAGCATCAGCGTAAAGATATACTTCAACCGCACGTTCGTCAGGTAGAGCATGAACACGAAAACCAGGAGCAGCATCAGGCCGCTGCCCAGGTCAGGCTGTTCGATGATCAAAAACATCGGCACGGCAACAAAAATGAAGGGTAAAACTATCCCCCGCCAGATCCCGAACTTCCCGCTCAACAGCGATATGTCGTCCACGGACTTGCGGCTGAAATAACGCGCCAGGAAAATAATCACGGCGAGCTTGGCAAACTCCGAAGGCTGGAAATTGAACCAGGCGAACTTCAGCCAGCGCTGCGCGCCGAGCCTGACGATCCCCAGGCCGAAGACGAGCAGCAGGGTAAAGAATGCGGCGCCGTATATGAAGTAATTAAAATCCCAGAGCCTGCGGTAATTGACTTGCGCCATGATAAAGAAACAAACCAGGCCGATTGCCGCCCAGAGCATCTGGCGCTCGTGGATATCCTCCCAGGCCCCTTCTTTCTGGTATGTGCTGCTGTAAATCGAAAGAACCCCCAGTATGGCAATGACCAGGGCCAGAATGAATATCCTCGCGAATGAACTCCTCATATCACCCCCTGCCTCTCCATTTCTTCGATAACACGCCTTGCCACGACACAGGCAGTATGCCCGGGGCCTCCGTGTTCCAAGAAAACACAGATCGCGTACCTGGGCTTATCGAATGGGAAAAAACCCGTAAACCAGGCATGCGTCGGCCCGCGGCTGACCTGGGCGGTACCGGTCTTTCCGGCAACCGTTGTTTTTAACCCGGATAAAACGTTCCCTGTGCCCTTTTTGTCGCTGACTACCTGGCGCATGCCGCGGCTGACAATCTCGAAAGTGCTTTTCCTGAAAGGCACCCTGGACATCCTCTTTTTCCTGGACGAAAGGTCTACCCCTCCGACGGACTTGACGATATAGGGGCTCGTAAGATACCCGCCGTTGGCAAAGGCGGCCGTCATATTCGCCGCTTGCAGCGGCGTAACCAGGCAGTCTCCCTGGCCGATGCTCAAATTCGCCGTATCTCCGTCATACCATCCCTGAAACTTGTTCAACTTCCTCCATAAAGGTGAGGGGATAAACCCGGCAGACTCGTAAGGAAGCTCACAGCCGGTATTCTTGGACAGGCCGAGCTTCAAGGCGTAATCGTGTATATTCTGGGCTCCGACGAACAAACCGGTCTTGTAGAAAAATATATCACAGGAGTGGGACAGCGCCCCGAAGATGTCCTCAACCCCGTGTACATCCCAGCAGGAAAACTTTCTCGCCCCCACCATCATCCAGCCGCGGCAGAGGAAAGTCGTGGAAGGATTGATCTTCTTCAACTCAAGCCCCGCGCAGGCAACTACAAGTTTAAATACCGAAGCCGGAGGATAGGCCGCGGAGATCGCCCGGTTGATCAACGGAGCATCGGGGTTATTAAACAAGCCGGAGATCAGCCGCGTGCGTTTGCTCACGAAAACCGAAGGGTTAAAATTCGGGTAATTTGCCATCGCCAGAATCTCCCCGTCGGAAGGATCGATCAGTACTATGCTGCCCTTCCTGCCGGAGAGCGCGCTCTCGGCTATCTTCTGTATCCTTAGATCCAGGGTCAGCTGGATATCCTTGCCGTTAACCGGCGGCTCAAAACCCAGGACGCGGGTAAACTTCCCCCGGTGGTTGACCTCCACCGACAGGCCTCCCTCTTCCTGACGCAGATAGTAATCGTATTTCTCCTCCACCCCGCCGAAGCCCACTATATCCTTGGTCTTGTACCCGTAATCCGCCAGCTTAGTCAGGCGCCAGCGGTCGATCTCATTGACATAACCGATGACATGAGCGGCAAGTGTCCCATACGGATAATGACGCAGCGGATTGGGCTGGATGATGATGCTCGGCTCGTCGAGCTTATACTCCCCCAGCAGGACGGCTTTATTCAATTCTATATTGCTGGCGATAACTACCGGCAGGCTGGAAGAAAAATAATTCTTCCGGAAAGCGGCCTTCAGCTGTCCGGCATCCACCCCGAGTATGCGGCTGACCCCGGAAATCGCGCGGTCGACCTCATCCAAATCCTGCGGCAATATCATCACGTCGTAGGAAATCATGCTGTCCACGATCACCTCTCCGTTGCGGTCAAGGATATTGCCCCTTGCCCCTGACTGCGAAATCAAACGGATGCAATTGCTGTCGCTAAGCCTGCGGAATTTCTCACCCTGCAGCAGGTCGAGATTGGCCAGGAAAACCAGCAGGCAGGCAAACATGAAAATGACCAGGATTTTTAAAACGGCTTTTCTTTCCATCGTCTCAAACGGATAATTTTTTGATAAATTTGAACATTAATGAGGCGGCCAGGACGGTATATAGCGACGCGAATACCAGGCTGCGCAGGAATATCCCCGCGGGGATGACGCTGCCCGTCTTGATTAAATACAGGCCTGTCGCGGCGTTATTTAACAAAGCCAGCATGAGCACGACGGAGAAGCGGATATAATTGTTCTCCGTGGAAACCTGGGAGCAGATGCGATAGGCCAGGTAGCCCCACACGGCGAAGAGCAGGGTATTTACTGCCAACGCCTGCGGGAGAAACGCGTCCTTAAGCAAGCCGGAGAAGACCGCGGCGGCCAGGCTGATCCTGAAATCAAAATAAAAGATCAGCGAAACCGAGAACGCAAAAAGCAGGTCGGGCTTTACGTTGAATACGGTAAGCGCCGGCGGCCAGCTCAACTGGATGACAGCCAAAACAACCGGGCAGATAAAAATAAGGATCTTTTTCATGGGATAATCACCAGCACCTCTTCGACGCTCGAGAGGTCTGCCGCCGGCTTGATCATCGCGTAACGGCTTAACCCGGAGAACTCCTTACCCACATTTACCACTGTCCCCACAAGCAGGCCCTTGGGATACACCTGGCTTAGCTCAGAAGTGATTATTGTATCCCCCGGGGTAATTTGCGCCTCATCCGGAAGATAACGCATGATGAGATTGGAACCGAGCGAACCGTTGACCAATCCCTCCTGGCGGCTTGACTGCACGATACTTGAAACACCCTGGCCGGGGTCGTTTATCAAAAGCACCTTGCTCAACGAAACCGACGTCTCCGTCACCCTGCCGACCAGGCCCTGGGTATTGACCACTGCCATCCCCCGCCTGATCCCGCTGTGCCTGCCCTTATCAATGATCACGCTGCTCGACCAGCTATCCGGAGAACGCGCGATCACCCTTGCCGGAACCAGGCGATAAGGCGACCTTTGTTTGAAATTAAGCAGGTTTTTCAACCTAAGGTTTTCCTGTTCGACCTCACGCAAGTCGAAAAGCCTGCGCCGCAGATTCTCGTTCTCGTAACGGAGCCTGCCCGAATCCATCATATTGCGGTGGTAAAAAATCATCCCCGAGAGCTCACGCTTGATCAGATTGATCACTACCAGATGCGGCTTTAATGTGCCTTGGGCGGAATTCTTGAAAAACGGAGAAAAGAAATGGACCAGCAGTACCAGCAAGCCGACAAGGAATAAACTGGTTATGGTTTTGCGGGATAGCTTAAACACATTCAGGATGATAATTATGGAAAGTTAAAAACTGGGACTAACTACGCGATTCTGTCTTGACCGAAACGGTGACCTTCTTGAGATACTGTATCTCGCTAAGCACCCGTCCGGTACCGTTGGCTACGGCGGTAACCGGGTCATCGGTTACGTGCACGGGGAGGCCGGTCTCCTCGGAAATCAATTTGTCCAGGCCCCTGAGCAGAGAACCGCCTCCGGCCATCACGATGCCATGCTCAATCAGGTCGGCGGCCAGTTCCGGCGGAGTCCTTTCCAGGGATATCTTGGTGACTTCCAGTATCGCGCGCAACGGTTCCTGCAGGGATTCGCGTATCTCTTCGCTGGTAATAGTCACGATCTTAGGCAGCCCCGCGACCAGGTCCCTGCCCTTTACCTCCATGCTCATCTCTTCTTCCAGCGGATAGGCCGAACCAATCTTCATCTTGATATCCTCGGCGGTGCGCTCGCCGACTAAAAGGTTATATGTCTTTTTCAGGTACTCGATGATCGCTTCGTTCATTTCGTCGCCGCCGATGCGGATGGACTTGGAAAAGACCGTGCCGGCAAGCGAGATAACCGCGATCTCCGTGGTCCCGCCGCCGATGTCGATGATCATATTGCCTACGGGTTCCTGTATGGGCAGGCCTACACCGATTGCCGCGGCTATCGGTTCCTCGATCAGGAAAACCTCTCTTGCCCCGGCCCTCTCCGCGGAATCCTTAACCGCGCGCTTCTCCACTTCGGTAATACCCGAAGGAATAGCGATGACGATCCTCGGCCTGACAAGCACCCTGCGGTGGTGCACCTTCTTGATAAAATAACGAAGCATCGCTTCGGTAATCTCAAAATCGGAAATAACACCGTCTTTCATCGGACGGATGGCTATGATATTGCCGGGGGTGCGTCCGAGCATACGCTTGGCTTCTTCTCCTACGGCCAGGACGTGGGAGGTGCCCCGTTCGATAGCTACTACCGAAGGCTCGCAAAGGACAACGCCTTCCCCTTTGACAAAGACCAGGGTCGTGGCTGTGCCGAGGTCAATGCCCATATCGTTGGAAAAAAGCCCTAAGACAAAATTTATTGCCCTTTTCAGTTGTTTCGCGAATTTTACCATATAATCTCCCGAACTTAATACAGTGAAGAAATTCTAACAGAGTTTAAAGGCATTGTCAAATAATATGTTTACCTAAACAGGCTGTTCAAGCAGGCAAAGAAACCGGGGAAGGACTTATTGACACAGCTTATATCGTCCAGGGTCGAATTGCCCCTGGCGGCAAGGGCAGCTACAACCATGCTCATGGCCGTACGGTGGTCGGAAAAACTCCTTAATTCCGCCCCCGAAAGCGACCCTTTACCGTTTATGATTATATCCTCCGAAGTGCCGCTGCCGGAAACGCGGATATCCGCGGACATCGCTTTCAGGTTGGCCGAAATAGAATTGATCCGGTCTGTTTCCTTGACTCTCAATTCCCCAGCCCCTCTAATGACGGTCCGGCCTTTAGCGAAACAGGCGGCGACCAAGATAAAGGGAAGCTCGTCGATCAAAGAAGGTATCTGGCGGCTGTTGATCAGCGTGACCTTAAGGATTGCCGCGGA
>CAZNGC010000026.1:0-12726 GCA_964572435.1 uncultured Planctomycetales bacterium
GTCCCCAATTCGACTACCAAGAGGCAAGTCCGGGAATTGGAAGATTTCTTCAAAGAACACGAAGCAGACACGGTTATTTTTCTCACCGGACGGAATAATTCCAAAGAGCTTAGAAAATGGAGGAGCGAGAATTTTAAGAATCCCGCGGATGATGAACACGATAATTTACTGGATGGCCTAAGAAGTTATAAATTCTTCAGATATGTTGCCGGGCTTGCCGCTACCGGAGGCGTATGGCAGGATGAGAATGTCTATGGCCCGGGGTATCCGGGATATATTGATTTTTACCTGGAGAAGGTAAGAAAGGCCTGCCGGGATAAGGGGGCAAGATTGGTAATACTATCTTATTACAACAGTTCGGACAGCGCTGTCAGGGATTTCGCGTTCAGGCATAATCTGTTGTATTTAGATTTTAACACATATTTCTCTTTCCTGTTTGAAATCGAAGATCTCCGCAAGTACGTTTGCCCGGATATGTCGCATTTGAACGCGAGAGGGTATAAGATCTTTGCCGAACAACTGTACGAAGGCCTTTTTATCAACCAGGGTTATCTGGGTTTTGAAATAAACCCCCTTACGCGCAGGCTTGAAGAAGCGGATTTGCGCGTCGATAAAAGCGAGGGGGCGCGTATGATCGCTTTTCAGAAGGCAAGAGTTGAGAAAAATAAGGGGACAATCAGGTATCCTTTCGAACTCGTATTCTTGGGGCATATTTATACAGAGATCGGCAGGGAAGGCGATGCGAAGGATTGTTACGAAAAAGCCCTGCTCTATTCAGGCTGCCCGGATGACGGCAATACCGTTATTTCTCCTTTGATAAACTGGTATTTGATGAGGGGGAGAGTGGGAGAGGCGGTCGGTATTTGCGATAAGATATTGCTAAAGAGCCCGGAAAACCAGGTTGCCAAGCGTTACCGGGATTGGATAGTCAGCCAGGGGATGGAAAAGATAAATCAGCGTTACCTGCTTAGATTCCCAGCCCGCGGTCAAGGGAGCGGTATTGGATTGCTTCCGCGACGTGCCCGGCAGCAATGATTTCGCTTTTTGCCAAATCGCTTATTGTCCGTGCCACCTTCAATATTTTATCATAAGCCCTTGCCGAAAGCGACAATTCCGGAATAGCCATGCTCAAAAGCCTCTGCCCCTCTTTTTCCAGCGGGCAGAATTTTTTGATCAGCCTGTTGTTCATCTGCGCGTTACAGGATATCCCTTCCGGACCGAACCTTTCCCGTTGTGTCTTCCTGGCTTCTTCCACCCGCTGCCGTATTGCTTTGGAGGATTCGGTTTCTTCGCTTCCTGATAGATCCCGGTATCTTACCTGGGGGACATCGATATGTATGTCAATCCTGTCCAAAAGGGGGCCGGATATTTTTCCTAGATACCTCTTTATCTGTGTGCTCGTGCAGTGGCATATTTTCTGCGGGTTGAAATAATTCCCGCAGGGGCAGGGATTTAGCGCTCCGGCTAGGATGAAGCAGGCTGGGAAGGTGATTGTGCGTTTAAGGCGGCTGACACAGATCAGGTTTTCTTCCAGGGGTTGTCTTAGCGCTTCCAGGGCTTTGCGGCTGAACTCCGGCAGCTCGTCTAGGAATAGAACTCCATAATGTGCCATACTTATTTCCCCGGGCTTAGGAACGTTTCCTCCGCCGATTAAGGCGATATCCGAAATGCTGTGATGGGGAGATCGGAATGGCCTGCTTATCAAGAAAGGGTTTTTGTTCATCGATGTCCCTGCTACCGAGTATATTTTGGCTATCTCCAGTGCTTCCTTAAGGCTTAATTCCGGCATGATCGTAGGCAATCTTTTGGCGAGCATGGTCTTACCGCTTCCCGGAGGCCCGATCAGGAGGATATTATGCCCGCCGGCGACTGCTACCTCCAGGGCCCTCTTGGCGAAGTACTGGCCTTTGACTTCCGAGAAATCCAGTTCATAATTTACATCCGGTTTTAATTCACCACCGGCAGGAGTCTTGAAAGGCTCCCTGGTTCCCGCTTCAGAGAGGAACTGTACTGTTCCTTTTAAGCTGTTTTGCGGCCAGGCGAGTATATCCGGGACTGCCGCGGCTTCCCTGACGTTATCTTCAGGCAAGACAAGGTTTTTTATCCCGGATTCAGGCATGGCCAGGCTGATCGCCAGGGCCCCGCGCACAGGTTTTATCTGTCCGTCCAGGGAGAGTTCTCCAAGAAAGACATAATCCTTGAGTATTTCCTGGCTTATTTGGCCGCTGGATGCCAGTATCCCCAGGGCGATAGGCAGGTCGAAACAGGCCCCCTCCTTTTTTATGTCCGAAGGCGACAGGTTTACGGTTATTCTCCGGTTCGGCCAAGAAAAACCGGAGTTTTTGATTGCCGAACGCACCCTTTCTTTACTTTCCCTTACTGAAGTATCTGTCAGCCCTACCAGGTTTACAACCGGAAGCCCGTTGGTTATGTCTACTTCTATTTCAACAGGATAGGCTTCTAGGCCCAATAGCCCGTAACTTCTAGTCTTTGAGATCATTTTGCCTCCATTTTAGGGCAATAGACGATTAAATTTAAATAATCTAACCGTTATCCAGAAAATATATTCAGGACTGCGCTATACGGTTAAAAGTGCTTGCTTTTTAGCTTCTTGACTATATAATATAAGCTTACGAATATTAAGGTTAGAGACGTCTATTTGGGATTCCTGGGTTATCCCCCGGGGTAAATTGGCAGCAATTCAGAGGATGCGGGAGCGGCCAGGGGGCTAACCGGCAGGTAGGACAATGAGAGACTTTTTTCTGGAGATATACAGAAACAAGATTTTGATGACCACTATTTCGGCCTGGCTGATTGCCCAGACGATTAAAGTGGTTATCGGAGTGGTGCGCAAAAAGAAATTCGACTTCCGCCTGTTTATCGGAAGCGGCGGTATGCCTTCCGCTCACGCGGCAGGGGCCTCCTGTTTGGGTACAAGCATCGGGATGAGTTGCGGTTTTGACAGCGTTTATTTCGCCCTGGCCTTTGCTTTTGCCATCGTGGTGATGTTCGATGCCCAGGGGGTGCGCCGTTCTACTGGCAAGCAGGCCGGCATATTGAATAAGATTATGGATGACATCTACTGGCAGGGGAAAATACAGGAGATGCGCTTGAGGGAGCTTATCGGGCATACGCCGGTAGAGGTGATTATGGGCCTTTTACTGGGGATAGTTATTGCTTTAGTGTCCTGGCTGGGATAGTTATTGATCGGAGGGTTAAGTGAACAAGAAGCTTGTAATCATTATTATTGCGGCGGTTGCGTTAGCGGGTATTTTAGTATTTTTGGGAATCAAGAAATCCATCGGCGTCTCCGCCAGGGGGAATAGCCCGTCTGTGCATAATCTGGTTAATCAGGCCAAGCAGCTTGAGGAAAAGGGAGATTTAACCGGGGCAAAAACGATATATCAGCAACTGGTAAACGATTTTATCGAGTCTCCCGACGTTGGAGAGTGGCAGAAGAAAGCCGAGGATCTGAATATCAAACTGCTGTTTTCACCGGAGATCACCCCCAAGTCGGTATCTTACCAGATAAAGCCGGGGGATACGCTGAACAAGATCGCCCGCAGCTATAAGACTACCGCCGAGTTGATCATGAGGAGCAATAATATCAGCGATTCCCTGATCATTCCCGGGCGCAAAATAAAGGTCTGGAACGCTCCTTTTAGCCTCTTAGTCGATAAGTCCCAGAATATTATGCTGCTTAAGAGCGACGAAGAAGTCGTTAAGACATACATTGTTTCCACCGGTAAGGATAATTGCACTCCCGCGGGGACGTTTAAGATCGTGAATAAGCTGGATAACCCCACATGGTTTAAGGCCGGGGCGGTAGTTCCCGCGGGGAGCCCGGAGAATGTCTTGGGTACGCGCTGGATGGGGTTTGATCTGGCCGGATACGGTATCCACGGGACTACCGAACCGAAAGAGTTGGGGAAACAGGTGACTCAGGGGTGCGTGCGTTTGAGAAACTCCGACGTGGAAGAGCTCTATGACATTGTCCCGGTCGGGACAGAGGTTACAATAGTCGAATAATACCTATGGCCGGATTAGACTTCGAAAAACCGATTATCGAATTAGAAAAGAAGATACAGGAACTCAAGACCTTTATTGCCGAGAAGAAGATCGACCTGTCTGCCGAGGTGAAGAGGCTGGAGGAGAGGCTGGAGAACTTGAGGAAGGATACTTACAGCAATCTTACGGCTTGGCAGAAAGTACAGCTTGCCCGCCACCCGCAAAGGCCGTATACCCTGGATTACATAAGCTTGATTATGTCGGATTTTATGGAACTGCACGGTGACCGTCTCTTTAGCGATGATAAGGCGATGATTTGCGGCCTGGCCAGGGTTGACAAGAAAAAGGTGGTGGTTATCGGCCACCAGAAGGGCAGGGATACAAAGGAAAACCTGAAGCGTAATTTCGGGTGCGCGCACCCCGAAGGTTACCGTAAGGCCCTGCGTATTATGCAACTGGCCGAAGAATTCGGTTTGCCGGTTGTAGTTTTCATCGACACCCCGGGGGCTTATCCTGGGATCGGGGCGGAGGAGCGCGGGCAGTCGCACGCGATTGCCACGAATTTGCGCGAAATGACAGGTATCGGCGTTCCGATCATGGCCATTGTCATCGGCGAGGGCGGTTCGGGTGGGGCTCTCGGCGTGGGGATAGCCGATCGCGTAGCGGTATTGGAGAATTCGTATTATTCGGTAATTTCTCCGGAAGGCTGCGCGGCGATACTCTGGAAGGATGGTTCAAAGGCCCCGCGGGCTGCGGAATCGTTGAAGCTTACCGGAGCGGATCTGCTCAAGATGGGTATAATCGATGAAGTAATTCCTGAACCCCTGGGAGGGGCGCATCGTGACCCGCCAAAGATAGCCCAGAATATAAAAGAGTCTATCCTTAAAAACCTAAAAGAATTGGAAGCGTTCAGCCGGGATGAATTGCTCAAGTTAAGGTATAAGAAATTCAGGGGAATGGGTGTTACTGGATGATCGAACAGGAATTCCTGCTATTGGGTTTACTGCGTCAAAGCCCCAGGCACGGATATGAAATTAAGGTAAGGATCCGTCAAATCCTATCTCTTTTCGCCGGGGTAGATATAAAATCCATATATTACCCTTTAAAAGTTCTAGAAAAAAAAGGACTGCTCGATAAGCACGCAGACAAGGAAGGAAGGCGTCCGGAACGGTTTGTTTACTGCCTGACCAATAAGGGCAGGGAGCGTTTCGACAAGCTTTTGAACAAGAGCCTGCTTGATTTCAAGCGTCCGCAATTCAGCCTGGATTTGAGCCTCTATTTTCTGGATTATCTGAAGCCGGATTTGAGCCGCCGCCGCTTAGCTGCGAGGCTTAAGATACTAAGAAAGATATCTTCCAGTATAGAAGAAACTATCAAATCATCGAAATTAAAACACTCTGTTTCTTTATCGCGCATCTTGAGGCATAACCTCTGCCTGCTCCAGGCAGAATCGGACTTCTTGAACTCACTGCTTAAAGAAATTTAATCGTTCTTCATGCTTGACAAAAAGGCTTTTAGGTAAT
This sequence comes from uncultured Planctomycetales bacterium, assembly GCA_964572435.1. Lineage (GTDB taxonomy): Bacteria > Omnitrophota > Gorgyraeia > Gygaellales > Profunditerraquicolaceae > UBA6249. Next base: position 5,532 of record CAZNGC010000026.1, read on the forward strand.
AAAATATTTACTCAAAATATAGTAAAATTTTACTATATCGTATTCTTTTAGCAGGATTAACAAACTGTATCCATAACAGGGGTAAGTGATGGTCTGGGAAGCGGGAACAGAAAAGAAATTCAAGCTGCTCATATCCAGGATGCCGGTGTTCCACCGCCGGATTACCGAGTCGGTAGTGACAAAACAGGCGCAGGATAACGCCGTCTCTCGCCACTCTCTTCAGGTAGAAGAACAGGATGTGATCTCCGCGTTCTTTTCAGACGTTCCCTCGCCGTTTTACAGCATGATGATTCGCTTACTGGAGCAGGGCGGGTTCGATTATAAGAAATACGGTTTCCCAAAGGCCTGATAAATTTATGCGCATAGGGGTTATCGGTTCTGGTGCTATCGGATGCCTGGTAGCGGCTTACCTCAAATTAGAGGGCGAGGACGTTACCTTGGTCGGCAGGACGGGTTCGGTTGAGGCTATCAGGCGGGGAGGGCTGAAGATCTCCGGAGTCCGCGGAGCCCGCAACGTCGAGATCAAGATTTCCGAACAGTTGAATTATTTCCCGGAGCTGGTTATACTGGCAACCAAGACCCAGGATATTGTCCGGGCGGTAAACGACAATATCGGGCTTATCCGTAATTCGCTGGTATTGACCATTCAAAACGGGGTTCAGGCCGACGGGATTACCGCCGGCCTGCTGCCCGAGGGGAATATTGTTTCCAGTATCGTGATGTTCGGTTCTACTTATCTGGAACCCGGGAGGTTGGTGCACAACTTCGAAGGTTCCTGGATAATCGGATGGCCTTATCCGGGGAAGAAGCCCGAAGAGCTTGCCGGATTAAGCCGTGTTTTAGGAAAGGCGTTTCCGGTGGTGATCGCCGAGAATATTACCGGGATGAAATTCCTTAAGATATTCGCTAATGCCAATAATTGCCTCCCCGCGATATTGGGAAAAAGTATGCAGGAGGTCTTTGGCGATCGGGATATAAGCCGTATCAGCATCGCTATCTGGAAAGAAGCCCTGGATGTTGTCTCTTCGGCCGGCATAAAACTTGTTTCCCTGCCGGGCTTTCCGGTGGAAAACATTACCAGGCTGGTTTCTTTACCAGCCGCGCAGGCGGCGGAGATCTTTTCAGAGACGATGAAGAATTTGAGCAAGGAGCCGCTTTACGGTTCTATCCTGCAGAGCATTATGCGCGGCCGTTCCTCCGAAATAGATTATATAAACGGAGAATTTGTGCGGCTTGCCGGAAAATCCGGCACATCCGCGCCATTGAATAGCGCATTGGTTGAGATGGTGCATGAGGTCGAGAAGAGAAACAGATTTTACGGTAAGGCAGAGTTATTCGAGAGGATACAGAAGACGGTGAGGTTAAGATGAGCGAGGATCGTCCGGTAAATACCCCTTTCCCGAGATTAAAACTGACAGTTACCCAGGTTTTCGGAGATTGTTACCATGGGTATAAAATCGGTGACGTAATCTATCTTGAAGATTTCACCCATCCTCCCAAGCATTTCTGTTTAGGGCTGGCTCACGCGCTTTTTCCGGTAATATATGCCTTGAGTTTCGGGGCGAAATTCGGATTCCGGGATAACCAGCGTTCGCTTCTGGTTACCTGCCCTGACGGTGGCAAGCTTGAATTCAAAGCGGAGATCCTGGACAAACAGGGTAACCTGGAAATTATACCCCGTGACCCGGATCATAAAGGGCCTAATCCAAAGAAAATGATAATCGAGGTGGTTAAGACAAAAGGTAAATGCAGCTTTGGGTACAAGGTTGGGGACAAATGGGAGACCCAGGGATTAAAATGCATCCCCGGGTTCTGCGGTGCGGCATTCCATACGGCATTTCCGGCGCTGTTCGCCTTAAACTTCGGAGCTAAATTCTTTTTTATGAAGGATCCGGATTCGATAGATACGGTTACCTGCCCTGACGGCGGGAATATAATTTTTAAGATAACCAGAGTGGAGGGGAGTAAATAATTCATGTCTAAACGTAGAGTTGTGATTACCGGAATAGGAGTTATTTCTCCCAACGGCATAGGCAAGAAGAATGCCTGGGATGCTTTTTCAAGCGGCAGGAGCGGGGTGCGCCGGGTGGAGGGGTTCGATGTTTCGGTCTTTAATACCAAGATTGCTTCGCAGGTGGTGGATTTCGATCCTTTCAAACTTGGATTAAGCCATCAAGAGGCTGTGCGCATGGACCGTTATGTCCAGTTCGGCCTTGCCGCGGGGAAGATGGCGGTCGAAGACAGCGGGTTGGATTTCTCGAAAGAAGATCTTGAGAGGGCCGGTGTATGCCTGGCTAACGCCATCTGCGGGACAAAATACATGGAGGAAGAATTCGCCTTGGTTACCGAAGACGGCAAGAAACCGATTGACCCTTCGCTTGTAAGGCCGGACCTCTATGACGCGGCGATGTTCAATACCCCTTCAATAGAGTTGAGCGCGCGTTTCGGTCTGAAGGGGGTCTGTAATACCATTTCCACGGGTTGCACGGCGGGGACGGATTCTCTTGGTTTTGGACTGGAGTCTATCCAGGACGGAGAGCATGATGTCATGATCTGCGGGGCTGCCGAGGCGCCGCTTACCCCGATTACTTTCGGGGCTTTTGACGTGGTAAACGTTTTGTCTGTGCACAACGATGAGCCGCAGAAAGCATCACGTCCGTTTGACAATAAACGCGACGGTTTTGTTTTAGGTGAGGGAGCGGGTATCCTGGTTTTGGAAGAGCTGAACCACGCCTTAAAGCGTAATGCCCGGATTTATTGCGAAGTCCTGGGTTTCGGCACCAGCTGTAATGCCTTCCATATGACAGACCTGCCCTCGGACGGCCAGGCAATGGAGACCTGTATCAGCCTGGCCCTAAAAGACGCCGGCATTAAACCCGTGGATATCGATTATATAAATGCCCACGGCTCAAGCACCCGGATGAACGATATCTTTGAGACCAGCGCCTACAAGGCGGTCTTCGGAGAGTATGCCTACAAAGTCCCGATCAGTTCGTTCAAGTCGATGATCGGGCATCCTCTGGCAGCGGCCAATGCCATTGAATTGACCATCACCAGCATGATTTTTGAAAAGAATATCCTTCCTCCGACGATCAACCAGGAGGAGAAAGACCCGCAGTGCGACCTTTATTACATCCCCAATCAGGCGATCTCCAGGAAAGTGGATACGATTATCAAGACAAGCAGCGGGTTCTCCGGGATACATTCTTCACTTATTCTAAAAAGGTTCGGTGGATAAATGGAAAAGATAGCTGTTACAGGAATAGGGGTGGTCAGCCCTTCGGGGATCGGCAAGAGGCAGTTTTGGGCCAACGTTAAAAGCGGGCGCTCTTTTATCAAGGAGATTACCCGTTTCGACGCCTCGAAATATCCCTCGCGTATCGCAGGCCAGATCGATGATCTGGAGAAATACAGCCATATATCCGAAAGATTGTTAAAGAAGATCGACGCTTTTTCGCACATGGCACTGGTTGCTTCCGAACTAGCCCTGCAGGATGCGGGCATTGATATCAAGAATGAAGACCCCAGCCTGGTCGGTATATTCCTGGGGAATGCTATCGGAGGCTGGCTTTACGCGGAGACGGAATTAAGGGATTTATATTTAGAAGGCCGCGAGGGGGTTTCCCCTTATATGGCAAGTGCCTGGTTTCCCGCTGCTCCGCAGGGTCAGGTATCCATTTATTACGGGATAAAAGGGTTTAGTAAGACCGTAGTTAGCGACCGGGCAAGTTCCTTGATGGCCTTAGGATACGCCAGGAAAGTCTTATCCAAGAACAAACTGAACATGATTCTTGGCGGCGGGATGGAGGCACCGGTAACTCCATACGCATTGCTGTGTTGCAATACCTATGGCGCGCTTTCCACGCACAATGGCGAACCGCAAAAGGCCTACCGGCCGTTTGATAAGCACCGTGCAGGTTTTGTTATTGGTGAAGGTTCTGGTATTGTGGTAATGGAAGGGTTTGAGAGGGCGAAGAAAAGAGGAGCGAATATCCTGGGTTATATCAGCGGTTACGGTACTTCTTGCGACGGGATAGACAGAATCAGTCCTGAATCGTCCGGCAGGGAGCTTGCCAGGGCAATCAAGATGGCCCTGGATGATGCCAAGACCGGTCCCGGGGAAATAGGTTATATAAGCTTAGACGGTCTGGCGGTAGATATCTGGGATGATTCCGAGATCAAGGCACTGGAGTCTGTTTTTGGCAGTAAATTAAAAGAGATCCCGGTTAGCTGCCCGAAATCGATGTTCGGCAACCTTTTGGGCGCATCCGGGGCCCTGGATATGATTATCGCCTTGCTTTCCATGGAGCATGGCCTGATTCCGCCAACCCTGAATCTGGATGAACCGGTTGCAATAGGCATGAATTATGTAACAGGCCAGGCAAAAGAATACAAGGTAAACAAGGCATTGGTTATTTCCCGTGGCAGGGGAGGGATTAATTCGGCCTTGGTGGTTGAGAAACAACAATAAAACAGATGGTAAGCAGTTAAGGCGAGAGAAGCGCCGGTAATTAAAAGATAGGAGAGGAAAATGAAGATTTTATTTGTTATGCCTAAAGTAGGGGCTTGGGCAACTCACGGGATACACAGATCGCCTAACCAGCTTTACGCGCATTGGGCGGCTTATATCCGCGAACGCGGTTACGGCGATGTCGCGGTTATCGACGGCCGCGCCCTGGAAATCCCCATGGATAATCTTATCCAGCAGGTAAAAGAGAAGAACCCCGATGTTGTGGTTATGGTGGAACAGATACACGGTTACGGAGGTTATGGAGTATTGCGCCATTTTAAAGAGGCCTCCCAGAGAATCAAGAAAGAGTTACCGCAGGCAATAATCATCCTTGGAGGGCTTTGGTATTCGGCAATGCCGGTACCCACCATGGAGGAGAATCCGGCGGTGGATTTTGTGGTCATGGGAGAGGAGGAATCTTTCGGCGACCTGATCGAGGCGATTGATAAGAAAAAGCCTTTTAAGGATGTCGGCGGGGTTACCTCGCGCGTTGACGGCAAGATCGTAATGGGGCCGCATAAGCCGTTGATGGAGGATTTGGATAAGCTTCCGCTGCCCGCCTACGACTTATTTCCCATGGATAAATACGTAGGGCATACTTATTGGAAGCCGTTTGTGGATATGGTTACCAGCCGCGGCTGCCCTTCGGCATGCACATTTTGTTATGAATGGGACCAGTTTGACCCGCGCCACCCTTCGGACTTCCTGAAATGGCGCGCCAAGTCTCCCGAACGCGTCATCGAGGAGCTGGAGCTTTTGCATAAGAAATACGGTGTGCAGGTTGTTGGTATTCAGGATGATAATTTCAACGTGGATCCGGCGCGCGTGAGAAGGTTCTGCGAGCTTAAGAAACAGAAGAATATCTCGACAAAATGGTTCTCTTTAGGCCGTGCCGTGGACTGGGTAAACTGCGAGGATGTCGTGCCCCTGATGAAAGAAGTGGGTTTGATTATGGGGGTTTTCGGCATCGAAGTTACCACGCAGGCGGAATTGAAGAAAATTGCCAAGGGTACGACTATTGAGCAGATCAAGAAGACAATCGAGATACTGCGCAGGAACGACGTGGCGATAGTGGCCGATATCATGATGGGTTTTGATTACGATACCGAAGAGATCGTCAAAAAGCGCTTTGAATTTACCGATCAGGTGGATCCGGATGTGCTCTGGGTGGGGTATGTCACCCCCGCGCCTAATTCTCCCTTGTGGAGGATCGCTTTGAAGAAAAACTGGGTCGATCCGGCAAAGGTCGATTTCAGCACCTGGGACTTCCTGCATCCAGTTATTCCCACGGACCATCTCACTACGGAGGATTTAGGCCGCCTGGGTTCTTGGTGCATGCGCGAGTTTTTCTCCAAGCCCGGGAGGATCAACCGTATAATGGAAAGCAACTTTGACCCCCTGGCCAAACTTTGCTTCAAGGATGTCATGGACGGAGTCGGCAAATGGGAGGCAGCGGCTACTAAGGGAGAGGTGCAGATATAATTTTACGGATCTTGTCTTGGGCTGTTTCTCGCCGCACGCCGCGGCTCGAAACCAGCCCAAGCCACCCGTAAGTATGGAGGAAGTATGAAAGATAAAGTTAAAGAAGTATTAGCGAATTTATTGAAAGTGAAGATCGAAGAGCTGAAAGACGATGTTTCTCTGCAAAATAGCATCGGGGTTGATTCAACCGAAATGGTGGAATCGGTAATCGCCTTGGAGAAGGCATTCGGCGTAAAGATTAATGTTAAAGAGATTACTAAAAACTCGACAGTAAAAGATATCGCGGCAGTCATTCAGTCAAAATCTGCGAAATGAAGATTATCGACTTGAGTTTGCCTATCGACGAAAAGGCCTTTGAAGTGCATAAGGTGGATATAGAGCGGATATCCCATAAGGCCGGGGTTGCCAAGTTTAACCGGGTAATTATGGGCAAGACCATCCTGGGCAGGATAAAGTACGCCTTGGGCAAGCGCATAATCAAGAAGGAAGAGCTTCCCGATGAAGAATTCCTTTCTTTGGAGATAGTGCACGCTCCGGTGCATATAGGCACGCATTTGGATTACTCTTTCCATTATGGTTCCAGGTCGGAGAATCGCGCGTCAAAGACAGCGGATGAGATACCCTTGGAATATTGTTACCAGGATGGCGTGAAGCTGGAGATGACTTACAAGAAGCCGGACGAGACGATCAACGAGTATGACATAAAGTCGGCTCTGGCCAAGATAAAATATCAACTCAAGCCTTTGGATATAGTGCTGCTGCATACCGGCGCGGACAAGTTTTACGGAGGGCCGAAATATTTCTCGGATTACCCGGGAGTCGACCCTTCGGCAATAGATTACCTGTTGGCCCGCGGCGTGAAGATCTTCGGGGTCGATACCATGGGTATCGACCGCCCTTACAGGTTTATGCTCGGCGACTTCCTGAAGACCAGGGATCCCAGGAAATTCTATCCCGCGCATTTTTACGGGCGGAAGAAGGAATTTATCCATATAGAAAGACTGGCCAATTTAAATAAACTTCCGGATCTTGGTTTCAAGATTGCCTGTTTCCCGGTGCGTATCAAGAATACCGGAGCGGCCTGGGCAAGGGTAGTCGCTCTTTTAGATTAAGTTTATCATGGTCTGATTTTGTTTGTATCTCGCGGGGGCGCTCGTCGCCCCCCAGCGTGGCGCGCCTTCGCTCGCGTCGGCTGGCGTCGTT
>CAZNGC010000027.1:0-12424 GCA_964572435.1 uncultured Planctomycetales bacterium
AGAACTATCGGCGAGTCGTTGAATGGATCCGTTCCGGGAAACTCGGCAAGATCAATGGCGTATCGGTAAAATCCGGGTTGAGCAAACTGGAATGAGCTTTACGCCGGATATGACGGCTTAAGGGGTGGATATGTCTGATGCGGGAATACTTATAAAAAAGGTTTATGATTCTTTTGTCCCGGAGCCTGCGGATCTGGAGAAACTCCTTTCTTTAAATGTGAAAGAAGATATAGATGAATTGTTCGCTTTTGCCGATAAAGTGCGCAAGGTTTTCTGCGGGGATGGCGTTGTTTTGCGCGGGATAATCGAATTCTCGAATTTCTGCCTCCGGAGGTGTTTCTATTGCGGCTTAAACAACGATAACCGGAGGCTCAAGCGTTACCGTATGGATAAGGATGAGTTGTTGAGGGCTGTCGATTTATTGTACTCCCGCGGGATAAAGACCGTGGTTTTGCAGTCGGGAGAGGATGCCGGCATAAGCACCGGGTGGTTGGCGGAGACGATCTCTAAGATAAAGTCGGATTTTGACATCGCGGTTACACTTTCTGTGGGGGAAAGGGATAAAAGCGATTATAAGGAGTGGAAAGATTCCGGTGCGGACAGGTACTTGCTGAAGATAGAGACTTGTAATGAGGTATTGTATTCGTCGATGCACCCGGGGATGAGTTTCAGCCGCCGCCTGGATTGCCTTAATGCCCTTAGAGAATGCGGGTATCAGGTGGGTTCGGGGAATATAATAGGACTTCCCGGGCAGACGTTGAGCGATATTGCCGAAGATATTATATTCTTTAAGCGCGGCGATTTCGATATGATCGGTATAGGCCCGTTTATCCCGCACCGGGAAAGCCGTTTTTCCGGAGGGGAAAAAGGTGATGCCTGGCTTACCTTGAAGACGGTTGCCTTGACTCGTATCGTTACCAGGAACGCGCATATCCCGGCGACTACCGCGCTCGGCAGCCTGGACAAGGATTACCGGGTTGAGGGTTTAAAATGCGGGGCGAATGTGTTGATGCCGAATTTTACCCCGCAGCCGTACCGCAGCCTCTATGAGATATACCCGCAAAAAAGATGCGTAAGCGAGCCGCAGGGTTCTTGTGATGCCTGCATGAAGGTTATGGCCGATGGCTTAGGCAGGTTTATCGATTATTCGAGAGCGGACTCCTTGAAGCCAGGGGACGGTTCTCAAGACAAAGGAGAAGTGTCCCCTGTTTGAGGACATTCCTGTGAGTTTTCAGGTTGTTTGTCCAGGTGAAGAAAAGGAAGGTGCATGATGCAGAACGTTGTGGAAGATTTCCCGGCATGGAAACAGAGTGTTATCCGGGAGGAAGAGAATACTCGTTATCTTGATGGCGGGAAGGATTTTATCGATGAATTGGAGATTTCCCGTTTGCTTAAGGAGAGCGGCGATCCAGGGCCTAACAGGGTGAGGGAGATTATTGCCAAATCCCTGGGCATCAATACACTGAAGTTAGAGGAAGCGGCTGTTTTGCTTAACGTTAAAGATGCCGAATTATGGGAAGAGATATTTACGGCAGCCGCCCGCATCAAAAAGAAAGTTTATGACAACCGCGTGGTTACTTTCGCCCCTCTTTATTGTTCCAGCCTCTGCGTGAATAATTGCGCGTACTGCGGTTTTCGCAGTGAAAACGGAGTCATCCAGCGCCGGAGACTCGAACTCGGCGAGGTCCGCCGGGAGACCGAGGTTTTGGCCGGCAAACTTGGCCACAAGAGATTGGTGGTGGTGTTCGGAGAGCATCCTTCTTCGGGTGCGGATTATATCAGCCAGGTAATGCATCAGATTTATTCGGTAGAGGTCAAAACTCGCAATGGCACCGGAGGTATCCGCCGGGTGAATGTCAACGCCGCGCCCATGAGTATCGCTGATTATAAGAAAGTCAAAGAGGCGGGCCTGGGGACATATCAGGTTTTTCAGGAGACTTACCATCTTCAGACCTATAACCGGGTACATCCTTACCATACTATTAAGGGGAATTATCTCTGGAGGCTTTATAGTTTGCACCGCGCCATGGAGGCGGGCATAGACGATGTTGCTATCGGTGCGCTTTTCGGGCTCTACGATTGGCGTTTTGAAGTTATGGGGATGCTGGCTCACGCGCGCGACCTTGAGAAATTTTTTGGTATCGGGCCGCATACGGTTTCTTTCCCCAGGCTTGAGCCGGCGGCGAATACTCCTTTTATCAAGAATAGCGGATACCTGGTCGGCGACAGTGATTTCAAGAAACTGGTAGCGGTATTGAGGCTGGTGGTCCCTTATGCCGGCATGATCGTGACCTGCCGGGAAAATCCTTCGGTAATGCGGGAGGTCATCCCGATGTGCACCCAGAGAGACGCTTCTTCGCGGGTAGGGATCGGGGCTTACAGCGAGCGCAGCGCGGCCCAGGAGGAGAAGATCCAGCAGTTTATCCTGGGAGATAATCGTTCTCTGGACGAGGTTATCCGCGACCTGTCCGCGATGGGGTATATTACCTCTTTTTGCACCGCGGGTTACCGTTGCGGCCGAACCGGTGACAACATTATGACGATGCTTAAGAGCGGCAGGGAGGGATGTTTTTGCAAGCTTAACGCCGTACTTACTTTCCAGGAGTGGCTTGATGATTTTGCCAGCGAAGATACCCGCAGGATCGGCGAAGAACTGATCGGGCGCGAGATCAAGGAGATCGAAAAGCGGGTGCCCGCGGATTTCTCCCCGGATCTATTCAATTCTTTTCGGCAATACCACTTACGGATCAGGAATGGCGAGAGGGACCTTTGTTTTTAGGCGGAGGCAATAATGGAATATCGCGTTGAAAAGGATGCCTGGGGCGAGCTTAGGATTCCGGGAAAAGCTTATTGGGGAGCGCATACAGCGCGGGCGCTGGAGAATTTTCCGGTTACCGGACAATTCGTGGATCTTTCTTTGATTCGGGCCTATTGCATGGTTAAGAAAGCCTGCGCTTTGGCCAATAGCGAACTGAAACTGCTGGACGGTAAGAAGGCGGAGGCGGTAATCCAGGCATGCGACGAGATTGCCGAGGGCAAGTTTTCCGATCAGTTCCCGGTGGATGCCTTGCAGGGAGGAGCGGGGACTTCTACCAATATGAATGTCAACGAAGTTATTGCCGGCCGCGCCGCGGAGATCCTTGGAGGCAAGCCCGGGGATTATTCGCTGGTAGACCCCATCGAGGACGTTAATCTTAACCAGTCGACCAATGATACTTATCCTACCGCGTTGAAGATTGCCGCCATTTTTAAGCTGCATAAGTTGAGTGCCCAGATTGCCGCGTTGCAGGGGGCGATGCAAAAGAAAGAAAAGGAGTTCGCGCATATCGTAAAAGTCGGGAGGACAGAGTTACAGGAAGCGGTCCCGATTACCCTGGGGCAGGAGTTCAGCGCTTTTGCCGAGGCTTTTGCGCGCGACCGCTGGAGGGTATTTAAGTGCGAAGAGCGCCTGCGCCTGGTTAACCTTGGCGGCACTGCCGTAGGCACGGGCCTGACCGCTCCGCGCAGTTATATTTTCCTGGTGATTGAAACTTTGCGCCGGGTAACCGGTCTGGGCCTGGCGCGCGGGGAGACGGTAACGGATCAGACAGCCAATAGCGATTGTTTCGTGGAGGTTTCCGGGATACTCAAGGCCCACGCATCGAACCTGCGCAAGATTTCCGGGGATTTGCGCCTTCTAAATCTTTTGGGAGAAATTTCTTTACCCGGCATCCAGGCCGGCTCTTCGATTATGCCCGGCAAGGTCAACCCGGTGGTGCTTGAGGCGGCGATACAGGCGGGGGTAAAGGTCGTTTCCAATGATTTAATTATCGGCGAGGCATGTTCCTGTTCGAGCCTGCAGATAAACGAATTTATGCCCTTACTCGCGCACGCGTTGCTTGGCTCCCTGGATATCCTGGATAACATCGGCCGGATACTCGCGCCGCACTTTTGCGCTGTTACCGCGGATGAGAAAAAATGCCGCTGGTATTTTGACCGCAGTCCGGTGATCATTACCGCTCTTCTGCCGCAGATCGGTTACCGCAAGGCACAGGAGCTTCTTGAAGAGTTCAAGGGTTCGGGCAGAGATGACCTGCGCGCTTTCCTTTCCGGAAAACTCGGTGAGCAGGCGGTAGAGAATGCTTTTAACCCGCATAACCTTATTGCTTTAGGGCACAAAATTTATGGAAAAAACACCTAAGTCTTTACGCCTGCATATCGGGATTTTCGGTCGCACCAACGTCGGTAAATCAAGTTTCCTTAATTTACTGGCAGGCCAGGATGTAGCGATCATTTCTCCTGTTGCCGGTACGACTACCGATGTGGTGGAAAAGGCTATGGAGCTGCTTCCGGTGGGGCCGGTGGTCTTCCTGGATACCGCCGGGCTCGATGATAAATCTGTTTTGAGCCAAGCGCGTACCGAGAAAACCCGCAAGGCTTTTGAGCGCTCTGATGTCGCCATTCTGGTTGTTGAAACCGGTAAATGGGGCAGTTACGAAGAGGGGATTGTCCGCCAGGCGCAGGAAAATAATATCCCTTTGATCACGGTAGTAAATAAGATCGACCTTTTGCCAGTTACAGAAAGTTTTCTGGTCGGAATACGTAAACATATACAGCGTATCATCTTATGCTCCAGCATAAATCATTCAGGGCGTGACGAATGTTTGAATTTACTTAAGGAATATCTTTTTGAAGTCTGTCCTGATGAATTCCTGAATCCTCCGGCTTTAATCGGTGACCTTGTCCGTCCGGGGGCTATAGCGGTGCTTATCGTGCCGATAGACCTGCAGGCCCCCAAAGGAAGATTGATTCTTCCCCAGGTCCAGGCTATACGCGACGGCCTGGATAACGATGCCGCGGTCCTGGTGGTCAAGGAAAGGGAATATTCCGCTGTTCTTTCCAGGTTGAAGGAGCCGCCGGATATCGTGGTTTGTGATTCGCAGGTGGTTCTGAAGATGGCCGCCGATACGCCCGCTGAGGTTAAGTGCACCACTTTTTCCATACTTTTCTCCCGTTATAAAGGCGATCTTATCGAAGCGGCAAAAGGAGCGGCAGCCATCGAGAGGCTCAAACCGGCAGACAAGATCCTTATTGCCGAGGCCTGCAGCCATCATGCCATTGAGGATGATATCGGAAGAGTGAAGATCCCGCGCTGGATACGCCAGTACGTCGGAGGGGATATCCGTACGGATGTCTCAAGCGGCAGCGATTATCCTGAAAACCTCAAGGAGTATAAATTGATCATCCATTGCGGAGGGTGCATGCTTACCCGCCGGCAGATGCTTTCCAGGATACAGAAGGCCAGGGAGGCGAAAGTGGCGATCACCAACTACGGACTGGCGATCGCCGTTTCGCAGGGAGTGATCGAGCGGGTGCTCAGCCCGTTTCCCGCCTCACTCGACGCTTTCCACAGAGAGAAATCACGATAAATACTGTTTTGGTATTATATAGCGTACCGGGGAATATTTAATTCTTGCGGGTTTGCCCCGCGTCATTTATAATACATCTGTTTAAACTGTGCTTAACTGTGTTAATAATACATATTTTTAAAGTAATCGCGTATGCCCAGGAAACCGTTAATTTTTTTGCCTATCGCAGTATTGTTGTTTATTTGTCTTTTTGCCGGGGAGGTTTCTGCTTCCAGCCAGGCGTCTGAATCCCTTTGCGATTCCGGGTTGGCTTACTACAGGCAGGGTAAATACGAAGAGGCTTTGGGGGAATTCAATAAAGCGCTGCTTGTCGATCCCGGCAATACAACAGCCAAGGAGTACATAAAAGAAATTTTTGAAGCCGAGCGTTCATCCGCGGCATCAAACCAAGGCTTATCCAGGGAAGAAGCGATCAGCGGTGTCCTGGAAGATCTGGAAAAACAGAGTACGCTTCCGCAATACAATGGTCCTTCAGGGGAACATGGAAACTTGCTGGATGGAGGAGCGGCTGGCAAAAAAGAACCCGAAGACTGGCTGAAGGTCAGCGGGGACGTACAATTAAGTTTCGGTATAGATTCCAAAAGCGATTTTATCTGGAACAGCTCCAATTACGACCTTAACGAGCGCAATTGGAGGATGCAGTCTTATAGCGCGCAGAACAACGGTTTCAACACCTATAACCAAAATGTCTATCAGCACCTGAATTTGAATTTGGATACCACAAATAAAGAGGATGGTTTTAATCTTCACATGAACATGGTGGTTGACCCGTGGAGTTTCTCCGGAAAGAGCAGCAAGATGGCTCTTACTACCGCCTACGGGGACCAGGTGAATGTTCAGCTTTTATCCTCCGGGGCCACCAATTATACTTTAAACCAGATCGCCTATTCCCGGGTTTACGGTAACAGTTTCGCATTGCCGGAGGAAAAGATCGTAAACGGCAAGGTCGCCGCTTTTAACGCCTCTGGGAATTTTTACCCTTATCCGGATACCCTGTCCGTGCCGGAAACAAAAATTAATACTACTTTCCAGCCGATAAGGGAACTTTGGTTGGATTATGCCAACGATAGCGTTAAAGTAAGGGTGTTCCCGATAGCCTACCAGAATCAGGCTTTAAGTTCGGATGATCCTCTGGGCATTACCAACCATCATAAGTGGTGGGAGAACAGCTTGTGGCTGCGCAGTTACCAACCGGGTAACTTAAATACCGGCACGACGCCTGTTGATTTCACCAAGGGCTATTACGATAATTCACTGGCTTTTCTTTCCAAGGATGGTAGCGGGACTTATCTTACCGCCCTGCGAGGGGTTTCGCTCTCCAGCCAATTGACCGAGACCACTTCTTTAAGCGCTACCATCGCTACCCCCAAGACCGTCTGGCAGGATTACGGGGATGTGGATAATATCATTTCCGCCGTCCGCCTGAAGCAGGCTCTTGGCGACCGGCTGGACCTCGGGGCGACTTTTACCTCGCGCCACGGTTTTACCTCTGGTGACAGCATGGATTTAGACAGCGAGAACTATGTGGGTGGTCTGGATCTGGGTTACGAACTATTCGACGGTCTGAAACTGGAAGGTGAGGCGCTCGCTTCGTATTCCAAGTTTGACCTTACCAGCGCGGAATACAAGAGTGATTCTTGCGGCAACGCTTATTACTTCAGTATGGTCAACCGTTATCCGCTGGAAAGCATCAAGGATGTGGAGTACGGCTATGACGGGATCAAGAAGGGTAAAGATGAGGATTATCTGGTAAAGACCAAATTTTACGGTGCTCACCTGGACAGCAATTTTAATTCCGAACTTTCATCTTTTGCGAATACTCGCGATGATATGTTCTGGTCCCGTTATATCACTTTTCGTAAGCCGTATGCGCATTTCGGGGGTTTTAGCGGGTCGGGGGCGAATTTCGACGAGGTGTGGGCTACCCGTATCGGCGATGGCATCGATGTTGGCAGGGATACTATCGGTTTCCGCACGGAGTTCCAGTACCAGGATAGTTTAACCAACCTTCTGGATGTGCGCAATGTGCATAATGTTAACGGGAAATTTGTGGAAAATGTGGCCAGGAATGAATTGACTTTGAAAGTCAACGATAAGCTGACTGTCAAGGGGCTGGGTATTTACCAGTGCATGCCTTTGACTAAAGGAGGGATAGATCCTTTCCTCTACGATTCGGATACGGGAGAGTATTTTTTGAACAGCTCCGTCCCCGACGGAGAAGATCCCTCCCTGGCCACCGGCTCTTTGGGTATGGAGTATTCTTTTTTCGACTGGCTTTCTCTGAACGGGGTGTATCAGATTACCAACGATTATTACCTGACGTACGGGAATTATCCTAACGGCATATATAATTCCAGCAGCTGGAAGACATACAGCGACAACGGGAAGATTTACCGCGAGAAGGTAGCCTATCTTTATGACCAGGGGTATTTTCCGCAGGCCCCGTATCCTTTTTACAACATCTACAAGACGGGCTTAAGGCTTATTCCCCTTATTGACAAGCTGGAGATTTACCTTGATTACACCTACAATGAGTTTAAACTGGCCGGCCAGAACTCGGAGAACATGAACCATGGCGGCTGTGAGTTTGTGATCACTCCCACGGAAAAAATGGGGATCGTGCTGAAATATGTCTACTCCATGCTTAAAGATGTCGAACACTTGAAAGAGGGGGTGGACAAGATGATCGGACACCATAATTTCTTCGCGCAGTTATATTACACGCTTACCAAGGATTCTCAGGTAATCCTGGAATACGGGGAAGGGTACATTAATGGTACCGGAATTGATTACACTGTGGATCCTTTCGGAGGCAGCCTCACTACTCTAGATACCCAGCATATTGTCCGCGCTTATTACCGCCTAAAGTTTTAGCCGCTTATCATCTTGAAAGTTATATATGATGTTGTCTTGTGCCAGATGTTTTCTTTATTGAACCCTCAAATAGAAAACCAAGACAGGGCTTGACAAACAGTTTAATTGGCAATAATCTGTTATAAAAATTAACCGGGATGCATATGAAAGTCATTGATAAGAAAATCTTGACCGATCACGACGGGATCAGGATCGTGCAGATGGACTTCGCCTCCGGCGATATCGCCCGCAAGGCCCTGGCCGGGCAGTTTGTGATGCTTATGGTAAGCGGCAAGGGTGAGAGGATACCTCTGACCGTGGTGGATACGGATAAGGACAGGGGCAGTATAAGGCTTATTTTTCAGGAGGCGGGTTTTACCACCAGGATGCTGGGCAAGATGAATCCCGGTGATACCCTGTATTCTCTTGTCGGCCCGCTCGGGCACCCCACGCATATCGAGAATTATGGAAAAGTTGTCTTGGCCTCCGGAGGAGTAGGCGCTGCTGAAATCCTGCCGGTAGCCCGCGCTCTGAAGGAAGCGGGAAACCGGGTTATTTCCATCCTGGGTTTTAGAAACAAGGATTTACTTATCCTGGAAGATGAACTTAGGGCTTGTTCCGACCAGGTTTATGTGATGACCGACGACGGCTCTTACGGAAAGAAGGGTTTTGTTACCGATATGCTTAAAGAGGTGCTGGACGGGGATAAGGCCGATCTGGTTTATTCCGTAGGCCCGGTACCCATGATGAGGGCGGTAGCCATGGTAAGCAGGCCGTATAATGTTAAAACCATAGTTTCGCTCAGCGCGCTGATGGTCGACGGTACGGGTATGTGCGGTTGCTGCCGGGTGGAGGTTTCCGGGCAGGTAAAATTCAGCTGTGTGGATGGGCCGGATTTCGATGCCCACGAGGTGAATTGGGAAGAGTTAGGGAAAAGGAACAAGGTATACAGTGTGCAGGAGAAACATATCTGCAAGCTGTTTGCCGGAGGCCGGATATGAAAGGCCATGCGGTGAAAGCCGAAGAGATTTCCGTGGACGAGAGGTTGAACGGGTTTACTGAAGTGACCAGGGGTTATTCCGAGAAGGATGCCCTGCTTGAGGCATCGCGATGCCTGCAATGTAAAAACCCCGCCTGTTCGGCCGGCTGTCCCGTGGGCATAGATATAAAGAAATTCATCTATCATATCAGGCAGAAGGATTACCGTTCGGCATACCTGACGATCAGGGAAAAGAACAACTTCCCTTCCATCTGCGGCAGGGTCTGTCCCGCTGAATACCAGTGCCGCAAGGCATGCGTGCTTACCAAAAATGGCGCGCCTTTTGCTTCAGAGGAGGCGATCAATATCCATTTTCTTGAACGCTTCGCCGGAGATTACGGCAGGGGCAATAATATCGAGGTCCCGGCGGGAAAAGAGAAAAAGTCTTCCGGCTTAAAAGTAGCGGTGGTCGGTTCCGGCCCTGCGGGGTTGTGCTGTGCCGGAGAGCTGGCCCGCAAGGGGATAAGAGTCGATGTCTTCGAGAGCCTGCATAAAACCGGGGGGGTGCTTAGATACGGTATCCCGCAATTCAGGCTGCCGGAAGATGTCCTGGATTCCGAGATCGGTTATCTTAAGAGGCTGGGTGTTAATTTCATTACCAATTTCATCGTAGGTAGGACCAAAAGCCTTGACGAACTTTTTGCCGAAGGGTATTCGAAAATATTCCTGGGGTTGGGGGCCGGAGTGCCTTCGTTCCTCGGGGTCAAGGGAGAGAACCTTTGTAATATTTATTCGGTTAATGAATTTCTTGTCCGGGTGAATCTGATGTCCGCCTACAAATTCCCGGAATTTCATACCCCGGTAAATATCGGCAGGAAGGTTTTGGTGGTCGGCGGGGGCAATACCGCCATGGATTCAGCCAGGGCAGCCTTGCGCCTGCAGAAGATCGGCGGCCTGCCACTGGATACCACGGTTATTTACAGGCGTACCGAGGTTGAGATGCCCGCCAGAAGGCTGGAAATCGAACATGCCCGCCAGGAGGGGATAAAGTTTGAATTTCTGGTTCAGCCGAAAGAATTCATCGGTGATGATAACGGGTTTGTCAGGAAGCTTGTCTGCCTGCGTTCCAGGTTAGGGGAGCCAGACAGCTCCGGCAGGAGAAGGCCCTTGCTTATCGAAGGGAGCGAATTCGAGCTTGACTGTGATTTATGCGTTATCGCGGTCGGCTTGAAGGCAAACCAGGTATTGATCAAGGCCACTCCGGGGCTGAAGACCGATAAGAATTCCGATTTAATAGTTGACCCGGCAAGCATGGAGAGTTCGATCAAGGGTGTTTATGCCGGCGGGGACATAGTGGGAGGAGAGGGCACGGTTATCGAAGCCATGGGGATGGCTAAACGGGCCGCCTGTTCGATCATTGATAATACTTGACAACTTCGCCTTGAGTATTAAGATAATGGAAATATGTTTTAGACATCCATAGAGCCCTGCAAGGATGCCGGGCGGGGGTGTTGCTGAAAGGTTGGAAGACAAAGACGTCTGAGAGCTTAAACGGACGCCTATTTTTTTAAAGTCAACTGCCTTATTTTTAGGCATATTGTGATTAAAGAACAGGAGGTTATTCATGCTTCAGTGGCCAAAGACAAACGATGCCCTAGGAACGGTAAACAGGGGGAACCCTTGCGAGAGTGGTTTATGTACGCTTTGCCGCGTGGATTGCGCGGGTAAATGCGAAACCTGGTTGTCCAGTTTAAAAGGAAGAAAGCTTTTATACCCCAGGGATTACAGTTTTACTACCGCAGGCAGTTCCAATACGACCCATATAGGCGTTTCATATAATTCCCTGCGTATTAACGGGTATAATTACGGAGCTTACGGACTTCCTAAAGGATTATCGAATTCCGAGGATGAGTGCATATTCCCAAATGTCAATATCGAGGGTGAATTCGGCCAGGCGGTGAAGACAAAATTCAGGGTTCCGGTAATGACCGGGGCTTTAGGTTCTACTTTTGTGGCGGCAAAGTACTGGGAGTCTTTTGCCACAGGGGCCGCCCTGGTGGGGGTGCCGATAGTGGTCGGCGAGAATGTGGTGGGTATCGACAAACAGGCGCAGATCGAGAATGGTAAGATCATCAAGGCCCCGGAACTGGACAGGAGGATCGAGACATTCCTGCGTTATTACGACGGTTACGGCGCGATCATCGTGCAGATGAACGTGGAAGATACCCGCAACGGCGTAGCCGAATACGTTATCGGTAAATACGGGGATAAAGTGATCATCGAACTGAAATGGGGACAGGGCGCAAAATGTATCGGAGGAGAAATCCAGGTAACCAGTATCGAATACGCGCAGTTTTTGAAAAAACGCGGTTATGTGGTTGATCCGGATCCTACCTTACCTGAAGTGCAGGATGCGTTTAAATCCGGGGCGATTAAATCTATCGCCAGGCACAGCCGTTTAGGCTATACCAGCCTTTCTTCGGAGAAACAGGTCCATGAGAGTTTCATGAAGGCCGTCAAATACCTGCGCAAGATCGGTTATAAGAGGATATCGCTTAAGACCGGTTCTTACGGCATGGAGGCTTTGGCTATGTCCATAAAATACGCTACCGAGGCGAAACTCGATCTTCTGACTATCGACGGATCCGGCGGAGGCACCGGGATGAGCCCGTGGAATATGATGGAGACCTGGGGCGTTCCTTCTTTGTTGCTCCATGCCAAGGCTTATGAGTACGCGGAAGTCTTGCGTAAAAAAGGCAAGAAGGTAGTGGATATGGCTTTTGCCGGAGGCCTGGCGCGCGAGGACCATATATTCAAGGCGTTGGCATTAGGGGCTCCTTATACCAAGCTGGTATGCATGGGCCGGGCGCTGATGATTCCAGCGTACCTGGGTTCGAATATCGAGGGAGTTTTGAATTCGCAGGTTAAAACGAAGGTAAACGGCAATTGGGATAAATTTCCCGCTTCCGTGGCGGAATTCGGTTCTACCCCGGAAGAGTTCTTTGCCGGCTATTACGATCTCCAGAAGAAGGTCGGTAAAGATGAAATGAAGAATATCCCGCTGGGGGCGGTCGCGTTCTGGACTCTGGCGGATAAACTTGCCGCGGGATTGCAGCAATTGATGGCCGGGGCAAGAAGATTTACCCTTAAGGCAATCACCCGCGAAGATATCTTCTCGGCAAAC
>CAZNGC010000028.1:0-12330 GCA_964572435.1 uncultured Planctomycetales bacterium
CGCTCAAACCCGCGTTATTGGCAGCGGTCTTTACGATATTCTTCAAAGCCGTAGCCGCGAACATACCGATGATCAAAATAAACACCGCGGCGATAACATTAGGGATATAAAGCACGACTTTATTCAGTAGTTCTGCCGCTATGGTCAACCCGATAGCGTTGATGGCGACCATAAAAGTTATCAAAAGGCCGAACCAGTAGCAGATTACGCCGATCAGTTCCGAAAGCGTATAGGTTATCCCGCCCTTGTCGAGTATCTTGTCCAATTCAATACGGCTGGACAGGGTATCGAGCTTAATTATCCCCAGACCCCTGGTTACAACGGTCTTAAGCAGCTTCGAAAGCAACCAGCCGATTATCAGGATAACGATGACCAGAAGCACGTTAACCATGAACTGGCTGATTTGAGTCAATACACTTCTAGCTGGTTCAATCAACACAACTTCCCAACTACTCATGTCTGCCTCCTTTGTTTGTGTTATTTAGTAACATTAACATAACTAACCGGTTATGTCAAGTTATTCCGTAGCTTAACCGTTTAAAAATCCAATTCCATGCCGTCGTAAGCGGCAACGACTTCAATACCAAGGGCTCCCGACAGCTTCCTTGCCTGGAGCGCCGGTTTCGCCTTAAGCATGCCCATGCCGAAATGGGTAAGTATCGCTTTTTTCGGCCTTACTTTTCCGATGATCAACCCGGCATCATACAGGCTAAGATGATCGATACCTTTGCGCGGTTCCGGGAAAACCGTCGGAATGATCAGGATGTCCGTTTTATAAAAATGCGCCAAGTCGGGGAAATAACGCGTATCCGCGATCAATCCCACGCTTACCCCTTTAACCCTGAATTTAAACCCAAAAGTCTGACAGGGATGTATGTGCGGCATGGAGGTATTGAATACAAACTCTCCGGCCCGGTACCTATGCCTGGCCTGAAGTACCTGTAATTTCTCGGGGAAGGCGGCCGCGTGCCTTAGTATGACCGAATTATCGCCAAGGGCATCGGAAGGGCAGAAAACAACCCCGCGCTTCTTGAATCCCCCCTCGGTCATTGCTTCAATCATTACATTGATATCATTGGCGTGGTCAAGGTGGCGGTGGGTAAGAATTATGGCATCCAGCTTCGAAGGATCCAGTTTAGGCCGACTTGCCGCACAACGGACTATGCTCCCCGGGCCCGGATCAACGAGCACATTCGCCCCGCCGGAAGAAACCCATATGCCCGCGGATGCGCGCAACTGCCTGATCATTACAAAACGCGCCCCCGCCGTGCCCAGGAACTTGAGGTAATCCCTCCCTTTTACTCCAACCATCTTTTCTTAAGCTCCTCGTTGATTATCTGCATCTTGGAGTAAGAAACTTTGACATCCTCCGCCCGGGCCCCGGGACATCCCCTCTCCCGGCTCTTTTTTGCACAGATAAAGACTTCTACAGGGCAGACACCCGCCCTGAATATCCTGGCCGACTCCTGGACTTGCCTGTCATCCGATACAACGACAATTTCGGATGTACTGCCGGATTCCTCAAGTAATTTCCTGATCAGATCGTCAGCCTCGATCATCCGGGAAAACAAACAAGTCAACCCTTCTTCGGCAGGCGCCTCTCCGGACGGAGGATAACCGTCAAAAACAAGCACGACCTTATTTTTCCTGCTCCCGGTTAACCTGTTGGAGATTATAAAATCAGCCAGCGCTCTGCGCGGATCCGGCAACTTTCTTGAGCGCGGGCTAAACAGAGGGTGATTGATCAGGTTGTAAGCGTCGATGATGTACCGTAAGGACATAGATAATCCCTCCTATCGCCCCGGTGAATACAATGAAGGAAAAAGACAAAAGGGACATTGCTAACGCCAGTTGTTTTACCACCCCGGCCTTGGCAAAATACACCACATACAAACCCTCTCTTAGCCCCAACCCGCCCAGGGACACCGGTAACAGGGTAATCGCGCTGATTATCGGAATGAATATAAAAAAATAGAACGGGTTTATATCCAGGCCTAGGGAGATGCCGGTAAAATAAACCCCTAAGGGAAAGATCATCTGTATAATAAAAGAAAGTGTCAGGTTTACCAGGATCATCTTTTTGTGCCCGCGAAAAACATGAACCTCCCTGTGCATATCCCGGATCATCTCTTTTATCCTGCCCGAACCGGGAAGCGACAAGAAAAAGTTTATTTTGTCGTAAATAGATTTATTGAAAAGAATGACGAGAATGAGCGCCAGCAGCATAGTTATTGCCGCTGCGGAAATATATACCACCTTGTCAGCAATAAGTGAACCGCCGAGAATAATGGCAGGCAAGACTACCAGTACCAGGCCTATATAACCGCTTAACCTGTCAAGAAAGACCGTGGCGACTACCTGCCTGGTCTTTTGGGTCTGCGCGGCAAGGTCAGCGGTCCTTACCAGATCGCCGCCAATGGTCGAAGGAAGGAATATGCTAAAAAAAATCCCGCCGCAAAAAGAGCTGGCCAGCTTCCTGAAAGGGATATTTATCCCGGCAGCCTGAATGAGCATCCGCCAGCGGAAAAAACCCAGGATATGGGTAAAAGGCAAGGCCAGCAACCCGAGCAAAAGTAAAAACGGCCGGGCGCCCTTTATCTGCCCGGCCAGGGTTTTAAGGTCTATATTGTTGAGTTTGAACAACAAAAAAAGCAATAAGACGCTGACCAGCAGCCTTAGCGACAAATATAGTATATTCTTAAGCCTTGGCATCTATATCCAACTCTCCGCCGGTCAGTTTACGGTAGGCATCCAGGTATTTCTCCGTGGTCCTGGAGATTATCTCCGCCGGAAGGGGCGGAGCCGGCGGGGTCTTATCCCAATCCAAAGTTTCCAGGTAATCCCTCACAAACTGTTTGTCGAAACTGGGCTGGGAAGAGCCAGGCCGGTAATCTTCCAGCGGCCAAAACCGCGAAGAATCCGGGGTAAGGACTTCATCGATAATAACCAGCTTGCCGTCATGCACGCCGAATTCGAATTTTGTATCGGCGATAATGATCCCTTTGCCCAAGGCGTAATCGCGGGCGCGTTTATAGACGGCAATGCTTATTTCTTTAAGCCTGTTCGCCGTTTCCGCGCCAATAAGGGCCTCTATGTATTCCTGGCTGACGTTCTCATCGTGTCCGACGTCAGCTTTCGTGGAAGGCGTGAATATCGGCTCGCCTAAACTATCCGATTCTTTAAGCCCGGGGGGAAGTTGTATCGAACAAATTGACTGTTTCTGCTTATACTCCTTCCACCCTGAACCGGAAAGATAACCCCGCACCACACACTCAACAGGCAACGGCCTTGTTTTCAGCACAAGCATGGAACGCCCAGCCAGGTCTTTCCTGTATTTCTTCAGTGCTTCCGGGTAATCATCCACGTCCGTGCTGATCAAATGGTGGCCGATTATATCGCGAATGTACCCGAACCAGAAAGCGGATATACTGGTAAGCACCCTGCCTTTGTAAGGTATCCCGCAGGGCAGGATAACATCAAAACACGATATGCGATCGGTGGAGACAATCAAAAGCTTGTCGCCTAAATCATAAACATCGCGCACCTTCCCACGTCGAAAAAGTTGGAAATCTTTATAATCGGTTTTGAGCAATTCGTCATTTGTCATATTTCTTCAATCTTTCTATCAAGTTCCTATATTCTTCCCATAATTCAGAAGGCAGGTCTTTTCCGAAATCGCCGAAGAATTTATTCACTCCCTTCATCTCCTCCAGCCATTCGGATTTCTCGACATTGAGCAATTTCTCCATCGCCCCATGCGCCAGATTCAACCCGGTCATGTCGATATCGAACGGATACGGGAGATAACCGATCGGGGTTTCCATCGCGTTCACTTTATTGTTACAACGATCCAGTATCCACTCCAGCACCCTAAGGTTTTCGCAAAAACCAGGCCAGATGAACTTACCGTGTTCATCCGTCCTGAACCAGTTAACATGGAAAATCTTCGGGGGCTTGGCCATAAGCCTGCCCATATTCAACCAGTGCCGGAAATAATCAGCCATATTATAGCCGCAGAAAGGAAGCATGGCCATAGGGTCCCTGCGCACCTGACCGATCTTGCCGACCTGGGCCGCGGTCAGCTCCGAACCCATAGTCGCGCCGACAAATACCCCATGCTGCCAGTTGAATGATTCATACACTAAAGGAGCCACATGCTGGCGCCTGCCTCCGAAGATGATCGCCGAGATCGGCACCCCGTGATGCTGGTCCAGCCTGAAAGAAGCGGAAGGACAATTCATGATCGGAGCGGTGAAACGGGCGTTGGGATGCGCCCCTTTTATCGAGTTACCCTGCTCATCCTTAATATTCGGTTTCCAGGGATTACCTTTCCAATCTATGCCTTGAGCCGGGACATCGCCGTCAGCACCTTCCCACCATACGGTATTATCAGGTTTTAAGAGCACGTTTGTATATATGGTCCCGCTTTTAACCGTCTCCACCATATTGGGGTTAGATTGGGAATTAGTCCCGGGGGCGACGCCAAAGAAACCCGTCTCGGGATTTATCGCCCAAAGAGAACCGTCCGTATCCACACGCATCCAGGCGATATCGTCGCCAAGGGTCCATATACGGTAACCTTTTTTCTTAAGCCCTTCCGGAGGAACCATCATCGCCAGATTGGTTTTTCCGCAGGCGCTGGGAAAGGCGGCGGCTATATATTCCACGTGCCCGTTAGGCTCCTCGATACCCATGATCAGCATATGTTCAGCCATCCACTTTTCCTTCCTGGCAACATGGCTGGCAATGCGCAAAGAAAGACATTTCTTGCCCAAAAGCACATTCCCGCCGTATCCGGAACCCACACTCCAGATTGTGTTGTCCTCGGGGAAATGCAGGATAAGCCTTTTATTTATATCCAGCTGGGCTTTTGAATGCAAACACCTGGTAAAATTGTCATCTTTTTCCAATTGTTTTAGCACGGATGTACCGCAACGAGCCATGATCAGCATATTCAGGACCACATAACGGGAATCGGTTAATTCCACGCCTATCTTGCTGAAAGGAGAACCTACCGGGCCCATGGAAAACGGGATCACGTACATTGTCCGCGAGGCCATCGCGCCCTTAAAAATAGCCCTTGCCTTCTCATACGCCTTTTCCGGTTCCATCCAGTTATTGTTCGGCCCGGCGTCCTGTTTCTTTTTAGTACAGATAAAGGTCAAATGCTCGGTGCGCGAGACATCGTCATGCGCGGTGCGATGCAAAAAGCATCCTGGAAGCTTTTCTTTATTCAGGCGCAAGAGCTCACCCGAAGCAACACACTCTTTTTCCAGGGTCATCTTCTGTTCTTCTGAACCGTCGATCCAGATTATCTTCTCAGGCCCGCATAGCTTGCTTGCCTTATTCACCCAATCGATCAACTTCTTGTTTGTCGTAGGGAAATTATCCATTTAAACACTCCTGTTAGCAATGAACTTATACGCTGAATCAGCGGCTACCGCGCCGTCGCCGCAGGCATTAACCACCTGATATAAACTTTTCTTGCGGCAATCGCCGCAGGCAAATACACCTTCTGCGGAAGTAGACATGGAATCGTCGGTAATCACGAACCCCGCCTCATCCATTTTCAACTTACCCTTCAAAAAGATAGTCTCCGGCTCATAACCGATATATATAAATACGCCATCGCAGGGACGAACAGTCTCCTTGCCGCTCGGGATATCCTTGATGCTGACACCAGACACCTTCTTATCCCCGATGACACCGGTAACCAAACTGCTTAATATAAACCCGATTTTCCTGTTCTGGCGCATTTTCTCCTGCAATATTTCTGACGCGCGCAATTCCTGACGGCGGTGGATCACGTTCACCGAAGCGGCAAAACGGCTCAAATATATCGCCTCTTCCGCAACCGCGTTACCCCCGCCCACAAGCACGACATTTTTGTCCTTGTAAAACGGAGCGTCGCAGGTAGCGCAATAGGAAACACCCCTGCCGGTAAATTCCTTTTCTCCGGGAACATCCAGTTTGCGCGGACGCGATCCGCTGGAGACGATCACCGCTTTTGCCTCGTACCTGGCACCCGCAGCAATAACTACTTTCCCCTGGCAATCCAGATCCACGACTTCATCGCTTTCAACCTGCACGCCCAAATCCCTGACCTGTTTTTCCATCCGGCCAATTAGCTCAGCGGTAGCTATCCCTTCCGGAAAACCTGGGTAATTCTCGATTACCTCGCTCATTAATATCCTGCCACCGGGAGCCAGTTTTTCTATTAAGACAGTCTTCAATCTGCTGCGCCCCGCGTACAAAGCGGCGGTAAGCCCCGCCGGACCAGCCCCAATAATCACCAAATCACAAGTCATCAGACCCCCTTAAATCTAAAGCTTACGTGTTTTCACTTCCTTCTTCAATTCCCTGATTTTCCTTCTAATCTTCAGCTTCTGAATAAAAGAGGCGTAATCAATAATCATCCTGCCGTCAAGATGATCGATTTCATGCTGTAAAACACAGGCGAAAAGATCCTTGGCCTCGAATTTCATAGGCCGGTTATTCTCATCAATCGCCTCAACCCAGATATGCTTGGCGCGTTTCACCCTGACGCATGCCCCGGGAACGCTCAAACAACCTTCCTGGATAGCCTGTGATCCATGGCGCCTGATAATTTTTGGATTGACCAGCTTATACAGGCCGCTGCCACTATCTACCACGATCATGCGGGCGCTCAAACCTACTTGAGGAGCAGCCAGCCCTATCCCTGAATGATCATACATAGCCTGGGCCATCAAACTCAAGAACCTGCGCAATTCGGAGGAAACCTCTTTAACCGGCTTGGCTTTCTTCCTTAAAATCGTATCACCGAATATATTAATCTTTAATTTGGTTTCTGGCATTTACCTTGACTACCTTGGGTTTTATTTTCTTCGCTGATTTGTCTTCGACCATGATATAGGACAGGATTATCACCTGGTCCCCGGGGCAAGCCCCTCTTGCCGCCGGTCCGTTTAAACATACCACGCCGCTTCCGGATTTTCCTTTTATCACGTAAGTCTCAATACGCTGGCCGCTGCTCAAATTAAGCACTTCCACTTTTTCATATTCAAGCATGTCCGCAGCGCGGATAAGATCGGCATCAATGGTGATACTGCCCTCATAATAAAGGTTGGCCTCGGTTACAGTAGCCCTGTGGATCTTGGATTTCAACATCGTCCTTAGCATCTCTCTTCTCCTTGCCCGGCCCGGCCGGTTCACACAAAACTATCCGGCATCAGCCGGAACGATTAATTTATATGCCTGACGGGCAATCATCAATTCTTCGTTCGTGGGAATCACCAGCACCCTGGGCTTCTTCTTGAAATACCTGAACAACCCGTTGCAGACACGTTCCCTGATATCCGCCTTATTCTCGCCTATCCCCGCGGTAAAAATCAAAGCGTCCAGCCCCCCCAGCACGGACAGGTAAGAACCGATATACTTGCGGATACGGTAAATGAATATGTCGATGGCCAGGCTGGCACGCTGATTCCCGCAATCAGCTGCCTCCGACAGAAAACGCATATCGTTGCTTACCCCGGAAATACCCTTCAGCCCGCTTTCCTTATTCAAGATCCTCTCCATCTCCTGTGGGCCGATACCTTTCTTGGACATAATATGGGTAACCAGGGCCGGATCGACATCGCCGCAGCGGGTTCCCATGACCAATCCTTCCAGCGGAGTAAAACCCATGCTTGTATCCACGGATTTCCCCTTGTCGATAGCAGTAATACTGCAGCCGTTACCCAGGTGGCAGCTGATCAGTTTCAGCTTGCTTAAAGGTTTCTTGAGTATCCTGGAAGCCTCCGCGGCCACGTATTCATGGCTTGTGCCGTGGAACCCGTACTTCCTCACTTTCAATCTCTGGTAATATTCATAAGGCAGTCCGTATATGTAAGCGTAAACCGGAATACTCTGATGGAACGCCGTATCGAATACCACAACCTGTTTGACCCCCGGCAGGAGCTTCTGGCAGGCAAGGATCCCGGATAAATTTGCCGGATTGTGCAAAGGGGCGATAGCGCAGCATTCCCGGATACCCTTGATCACGCTGCGGTCAACTATCGCTGGTTTCTTGAACTTTTCGGCGCCATGCACCACCCGGTGCCCGACAGCTCCGACCGAATCGAATTTCTCCAGGATAGTCTTCAGGCCGGAATAATGATCCGGATATTCCGAAGACTCCTCCCCAATGTGTTCGATAGACCCTTTTGAAATCAAAATCTCCTTGGGCATATCGAAAAGCTTGTATTTAATCGAAGAGCTTCCGCTGTTGATTACCAGTATCTTCATTATTGCGCCCTTGTCGCGGTAACCGCCACGCTGTCCACAATATCCTGGGCAAAACACCCTCGGGACAGATCGCTTGCCGGTTTGTTCAAACCCAAAAACAGCGGACCGATCGCCCGGCATCCGCTCAAACGCTGGGAAAGCTTATAGCTGATGTTGCCGGCTTCCAGATTAGGGAAAATCAGCACATTGGCCTTACCTTCGATGGGGCTGCCGGGGCATTTTATCTTGGCTACCTCAGGAACTATCGCCGCATCCGCCTGCAACTCGCCGTCCGCCAAGATACCCGGATTTCCCTGTTTCAGTAAATCTAAAGCCTCGGCGATCTTCTGGGCAGACTTTGTCTTTGCCGAACCCTTCGTGGAATAACTCAAGAATGCCAGGCGCGGAGTAATGTCCAGGACCTTTGCCGCCAGCTCCGCCGCGGTAACCGCGATACAATACAACTGCCGGGCGTTGGGATCGGGGATAACCCCGCAATCCGCGTATACAAAAGTCCCGTTAGCCCCATACTGGTCATTCGGCAGATCCATGATAAAACAGCTTGAGGCTATGGTAAAACGCTCATCCAGGCCGATACAGCGTATACAGGCGCGCGCGACATCGGCGGTAGTGTGATTCGCCCCGGCGACCAAGCCATCGGCTTTGCCCTCCCTGGTCATCATTGCCGCGTAATAGAGATTGTCCGAAAAAAGTTTTTTCACCGTCTCCAGGTCGATATCCTTGGATTGGTACATTTTATAATATTCCCCGATATACTTATCAAGCAGATTCCTGTCGATCATCTCCGGGGTCAAAACCAACGGCTTGGCTATCTTCTCCTCCAGGACTATGCGTTCCGCCTCGATCGTACGTTTATCGTCATATTCCGGCAGGACAATGGTCATAACTCTTCTTTTAGCTAAATTACGTATACGGTTAAGCGCTTCCATATTAAATCCCTTTCAAAATTTTACTGAAATCAACGTTTTCCTTGATCAGTTTAATTACAGTGTCTATCTTTTCTTTATCGCTCGGACGGATCTTCACGGTCAAATCATGCAGGGAGGTCGCCACATCATACGTATCCGATTCGGCCAAAAGCACCGGTATCTGCGCCTTGTTCAACAGGTTCATCACCGGCGGCTCCGGGATAATCCCTCCGGTGAGCACCATCCCGCAAATCTTCAGTTTACTGCTGGCTTGGTCCCGGAAACTGCTCAGGCCGCAAACGATCATATCCTCGCGGTCTCCAGGGGTAATCATCAGGCTATCATCGGTGATATAACGCGCCGCGTCGCGCGCCTCCATCGCCGCAACGATTACCCTGGCCACGGAACGCTCCAGGTGCTCTTTCCCGCAAAGAACCTTGAAGTCCGTCTCCTCTAAAATCTGTTCAAAAGTAGGCCGGGCCAGCATGGGGTTAAAAGGCAGCACGCCCAAAACATCAATCCCCTGCCTCTCCAGCCCCTTGCGTACCAGGCGGTTTATCTTGTCAAATTTATCCGGCAGCACCTTGTTCACGATCACCCCGAGAACCTTTACCCCGACCCTCTCGAACAATGCCTTGTTCAGGATAATCTCATCGATAGGCCTGCCTATTCCTCCGGAAGATATTATGATTACCTTGGAACCCAAAAGCTTGGCGACCGAGGCGTTAGAGTGGTCGAATACCGAACCCACCCCGGCATGCCCGGTACCTTCTATCACTACCAGCTCCTGGTTTTTCGAAACCCGGCGGAAAGCATCCTTGATCCGGCCGGAGATATTCTGCCTGTCCGGCTTGGCAATATATCTTTCAGTAAAACCTTTCTCCACCGCGATCGGGCTCATATCTTTAAGCCCGCTTTTTATGCCGCATACCTCCTCGATAAGGATGGAGTCCTCGTCTATCTTTACCCCCTCCTCCTCGAGATAACGCTGCCCTATAGGCTTGATGAACCCCACTTTCCCGAACATTTCCTGGAGGTTCCTGATTATCCCCAGAGAGACGGTGGTCTTGCCGTCATTCTGCTTGGTAGCGGCAATAAAGATTTTGCGCATTAAAGGTTTTCTTCTATATTACGCTTTAGCTCCGGTTTGCTTACGGCCCCGACGATCTGGCTTAAAACCTTCCCGCCCTTGAAAAATATTATTGTCGGGATCGACATAACTCCGTATTCAGTGGCTGTCTTCGGATTGGAATCGACATCTACCTTGCCGATCTTGGCCTTGCCCGCGTATTCTTTCGCCAATTCTTCGACAACCGGGGCGATCATCTTGCATGGACCGCACCAGGCCGCCCAGAAATCTACCACCACCAGCTGGCTGGACTCAATAACCTCTTTCCTGAAATTTGAATCCGTAAAATGCAGAGTGCTCATAGATGTAGTCCTTCGTATTAAGGGTTAATAATAAATGGCAGGTCGTAATAAATTAACACAAACGGCTTGAAATTGCAAGAATTTTTAGACACTCCGCGGACCTAAATCATACGCTTCCCCGGACTTTTATCCCGGAAGGTAAATACCAGCGGCCTCATTGTTTTGAGGATGCCAGGCGCAGTTGTTCCGAATAGTATCCTCCGGTCAGGGAATCCAGGGAAGCGGTCAATTCGGCAAGTTTTAGTTGTTTTTCCACCTTTTTCCCTTTATTTTCTATAGGCAGGTTATCCAGCTCCAACTTCACTCTCAGACGTTCAAAATACAGCTTATTCACCTCATCGAGTATATCATTCCTTAACTCAACCATAAGTTTAGAACGCGAATCGATCCCGGTTTGATCGCTGTTCCAGATCAATTCTCCCAAATCCCAGCTTAAACTCACGTCCCAGTCAATATTTTCATTTCCTTTTCTCAATAGATCGTCACCGCTTTGGCCGACGGCACTGGAACCTGTCTCCCAATGCCAGAGGTCCGTGGAATTGCGTTCAAGGCCGATGCTGAATTTCGGAAGAAACGCCTTCCTCGACGCCTGAGCCCTCCACCGGGATATCTTCTCCGGGCTGACTTCCGCGTACTCTATAGCCGAACTTTGCAAGCTTCTTATATCCGGTTCATCCGCGAGATAATCCCCCGCCTGGATTGCCGCGTTGAAAATACCGGCGGGCTGCGCTTGTGACCTGAATATACCCTTCTCTCCTCCTGCGTAAATCCTGCCCTTCTCATCGCAGGCAAGGCAATTCAACGGACCGGCATCCAGATTAAAGGACAACTCCTCCCAGCGCTGTTGGCGGAAAATAAAAACCCCCGCGCGGGATACAGCTGCTATCCCGTAACCCTCCGGTTGAGAAAGCATCTTCACATCGCGCTCCAGCAGGCCGTATTCAGGCAACGCGTTCCAGGTCTCCCCTTTATCAAGACTTTCATAGACTCCCCTTGTGCAGGAAAAATAGGCGTGCTCGGGGTTATGCGCGTCAACCTTGACAAAATGCACTCTTAAAGGGATATCATCCACTTCCTGCTCCTCATCCGCTGGATCATCGTCGCTCTCCCGGGAATAAGTCACATAAACCCTTTCCCATTTTTCCCCTGAATCCAGGGACCTGAATACCCCGCATCCGGCTGCTAAATATATAATTCCTTCCTGTTTTGGACTGGCGTCAATACTAAACACCGGCGATGAATATAATTCCCCTTTTTGCCTGCTCCAGCTGCGGCCGTCATCGCGGCTGAAGAACAACCCCGAATCCGTACCCGTAAGAATTACTTTGGATGTTTTTAATACACACAGGCATCTTTCTTCCCCGGAGCTTCTCCCCTTGTAAATCCTCTCCCAGCGGATGCCGCAATCCCTGCTGCGGTATAAACCGTTATCCGCGGCCGCATAAACATGATTACGGTCAGCGATGGAAAATACAAGGCTGTTAATTTTGTTTTTCCGGCTACTTATACTCAACGTCCTGCGCCAGCTTTCGCCCCGATCATCGCTTTTGATGACCCCTCCGGGAACGCCGGCAAAGATTGTTTTTCCCGTCCAAGCGGCAACCAACAGAGACTGAACTTTATGATTTCCCCCGCTGATATCCTCCCACTTCAAATCCATTCCGAAAAGAAACGAAGCGCTTATCAATAGCCATGCCCCCGAGAAACAAAGAATTCTTTTTCC
>CAZNGC010000029.1:0-12219 GCA_964572435.1 uncultured Planctomycetales bacterium
GGGCCATGGTTATCATCACTTTCGACTTTTACTGGATCATCCGTACCGTATACTTGACCACGCTTTTGATTATGGCGCATCACCGTATTTCCTGCCAGAAAGGCGAAGACTGGCTGAAGCGCTGCCTGGCATTGGGTGCAGGCAGCGGATGGAGGGATTTGTACCAGCTGGTTATTTTCCCGGTTTATAACGAAGGCCTGGAGGTTTTGCGGCCGTCGTTGTCAGCTTTAAGTTCCAGCCATTACCCAAAGGACAAGTTCATCGTGGTTATGGCCTTCGAAGAAAGGTCTCCCCAGTCCCGCGCGAATGCCGTTGCGCTCGAGAATGAATTCAGCGGGGAATTTGGGGTGTATCTTTCCACCTTTCATCCCGACGGATTGCCCGGGGAAAGCCGCACTAAAGGGGCTAATGCCACCTGGGCGGCAAAGGCCGCGAAAAAACTGATCGATACCAGGGGCATAAGGCGCGAGCATGTACTGGTTTCCTGTTTTGACGCGGATACCTGCGTTGAGCCGGAATATTTCGGATGTTTGAGCTATTATTTCCTGACTTCCGAGAAACCGCATCAGGCGAGCTACCAGCCTATGCCGGTGTACAATAATAATATCTGGAAGGCGCCTTCTTTTGCCAGGCTGGTGGAAATCAGCAGGTCGTTCTGCCAGATGATCGAAAGCATGCGCCTGGAGAAGTTCGTTACTTTCTCCAGCCATAGCATGAGTTTTAAGACCTTGATTG
The DNA here is from genome assembly GCA_964572435.1 of uncultured Planctomycetales bacterium. Taxonomy (GTDB): domain Bacteria; phylum Omnitrophota; class Gorgyraeia; order Gygaellales; family Profunditerraquicolaceae; genus UBA6249. The sequence goes on from CAZNGC010000029.1 coordinate 736, forward strand.
AAGTCGATTATTGGCCTACCAACATGATTTCGGACGACTCGGTTATTTATTGGAAAGGGTTCCTGCATTACAACGGAGATTACCGGGTGGTGCCTTTATATATCACAGTTTCCATGGATGTGGCTTATTCCAGCAATATCTGGAAGACTATAATCGTGCAGTATAAACAGAAGAGGAGATGGGCCTGGGGAGTGGAGAATTTTCCTTTTGTGGCAGGAGGTTTCATAAAGAACGGGGATATTCCGTTATTTACGAAGATCAGAAGGTCGTTCCATCTGCTGGAGAGCCACGTCAGCTGGGCGGTCTGGGCGGTAATACTGGTGGTTATCGGGCCACTGCCAATTTTCTTCGGCGGCAGGTTGTTCAGCCAGATGGCTATCGCCTATAATCTACCCAAGATTACCGGCCTCCTGTTCCAGTTCACTTTATTTACCAGCTTGACGTGGATAATCTTAAGCTGGGCCATCCTGCCTCCGAGGCCCAGAGGGGTAAGGTGGTTTAAGAATATAGTCCTGCTGCTGGAATGGTTTTTTGTGCCGTTCATCATACTGGTCCTGGGTTCTTCTCCGGCTCTGGATGCTCAAAGCCGGCTGATGTTTGCCAGATACATGGAATTTAATCCTACATTAAAGGGCAATAAAGTGTTATAATCAAGGACATACTTGCCGTCAGGCAAGCTTGTCCGCGGTCCCGCAAGCCATCGAAGAGTGTTTGCGGGGCAAGAAACAGTAAAAATAAACACCAAGTTTTATTTCCGGAGGGAAAATGGATATCAAGCAATTGATGCAGGAGATGGTGACCAGGGGCGGCTCGGATTTATTTTACCGTGCCGGCGGGACGCCGCGGCTGCGCATTGACGGTAAAATCGTGCATATGGGCGAGCAGGTCCTGAGCGTGGAAGATGTCATGCTTGCTACCCACCAGCTCGCTAATTTTAAACAGCTCGATATCTTCAGGAACAAGATGGACGTGGATTTCGCCGTGTACCTGGAGGAGTTCGGCCGGCGTTTCAGGGTGAGCATTTTCATGCAGAGGAATTGGCCGTCGATTGTCATCAGGAACGTGCGCAATCATATATCCACTTTCGAGGAATTGCATCTTCCGGTCGATATATTCAAGAAGCTTTCGCTGGAGACTCGCGGTCTGGTCCTTCTTACCGGGAGTATGGGGAGCGGCAAGTCCACGACTATCGCCAGCATGATCGAGTATATCAACTCTACTGCAAAGAAACATATCCTTACTGCCGAAGAGCCGATCGAATTCACCTTCGAGGATAAACAGTCCATCATCAATCAGCGTGAACTGGGTATCGATGTCGCCTCTTACGAGGTTGCTTTGCGTTCGTTTACCCTGCAGAGCCCGGATGTGATGTTTATCGGCAATATCCGCGACTATGAAACCGTCTCCAGCGCGGTAACTGCAGCAGAGACAGGGGTGCTGGTCTTGAGTACATTGCATACCATCAACGCCGCCCAGAGCGTGGAAAGGTTGATCAACCTTTATCCTCCGCATCAGCACCAGGAAGCAAGGAACCAGTTGGCTACTTTGCTGAAAGGCATTATTTCATTGCGCCTGGTGCCGGCTAAAGACGGTTCCGGACGCATCCCCGCGTACGAAATCATGCTGCTTACTCCCACGATCAGCCGCCTGATACGCGAAGGCAAGATCTGGGAGATTCCCCAGTTCATCGAGGACGGAGCGATATTCGGGATGCAGTCATTCAACCAGTCACTGGTCAGGCTGGTGCAGGAGGGGAAGATCAGCGAAGAGGATGCCGCCAATGCCGCCGACAGCCGTGATGAATTTATGCTTACCTTCAGGGGAATAAAGAGATAACCACAAAGGCGTTTTTGGTCCGCCGAAAATAAATAGGGGGAATTATGCTTGAAGAAATCAAAACAAAATTGGATAACCTGGGCCTGAAACTCGAAAATTTAAGAGGTTATCTTTGACATCGCCGGCAAGAAGCAGAAAATAGATGTTTTGTCCGGTCAGATGTCCGCCGCGGACTTCTGGGATAACACGGACCGCCCTAAGAAGATCGTCAAGGAATTAAAAATCCTCAAAGCGACAGTTGAGCCCTGGGAAGTGTCTTACAAGAAATACGAGGAGTTGAAAGAAATCGCCCTTTTGGCCGGGGAGTCTGACCATGGGCTTATCCAGGATTTGGCCCGCAATACCGATAGCCTGGCGGCGCTGGCGGATAAGCTGGAATTCCAGGTGCTCTTGGGCGGCCCGCTGGATAAAAACAGCGCGATCTTGAGCATCAATGCCGGAGCCGGAGGCACGGAGTCATGCGATTGGGCGGGGATGCTTTTCAGGATGTACAGCCGTTTTGCCGACAGCCACGGATACAGCGTCAAGACAATCGATGTATTGGCCGGTGAAGAAGCCGGGATCAAGAATGTTACTGTTTTGATCGAAGGGGATTACGTTTACGGTTATCTTAAATCGGAACGCGGCGTGCACAGGCTTGTGCGCATTTCTCCTTTTGATGCGAATAAGCGCAGGCATACATCTTTTGCCTCGGTGGATGTGATCCCGGAAATAGAGGAAGACCTGGACATAAAACTGGAAGATAAGGATTTGCGCATAGACGTTTACCGGTCCAAGGGGGCCGGAGGCCAAAGCGTAAACACTACCGATTCAGCGGTGAGGATTACGCATATCCCCACCGGCATCGTCGCGCAGTGCCAGAATGAACGTTCGCAGCATCAGAATAAGCAGACCGCGTTAAAGATCCTCAAGGCGCGCATTTATGAGGCAGAGCAGGAGAAGAAAGAAGCGGAATTAAAACAGCAGGATTCGGAAAAGAAAAAGATTGAAGGGGGCAGCCAGATACGTTCTTATGTGCTTCATCCGTATAACCTGGTTAAGGACCACCGCACGGAGTTCGAGACCGGAGACAGCGGCAAGGTTTTAGACGGCGGGCTGGATGAATTTATCGAAGCCTTCCTCCGCGCGCGCGCGGCGGAACAAGGTTAAATATGTTTGGATTGATCAAGAAAATAATCCTCAACAACAAGCAACAGGCGATCAGGAAAAAGTTTCCCGGGGTAAAGATCACCCTGCATTCCGAGATGCCCAGCCCGTCGATGAACAAGATGGCGGAGCTGGCCAGGCTTGTCGACCGGGTGAATTCGTTTGAGCCGGCGGTAAGCCGGTTGAGCGACTCCCAACTGCGGGCGAAAAGCGGCGAGTTCAGGAAACACCTGCTCGATAAATCCGCGCAGTTCGCCGGGGAATTCGAAGAATTGCGCCAGGCCATGCTTTCGGTGGCCATGCCCGAAGAAAAGGAAAAACTTAAGGAAAAGCTCAAGCTTAGCCGCAACAGGGTATTCAGCGATATCCTGCCCGAGGCCTTTGCCGTGGTCAGGGAGGCATCCCGCCGTACGATAGGGCTAAGGCATTTCGACGTGCAGGTTGCCGGCGGGATCATCCTGCACGAGGGCAGGATCGCCGAGATGTCCACCGGAGAAGGAAAGACCCTGGTGGCTACTCTGCCCGCTTATCTGAACGCGCTTCTCGGCAAAGGGGTGCACGTTGTGACTGTCAACGACTATCTGGCCCGGAGAGACCGCGAATGGATGGGGCCGGTATTCGAATTCCTCGGCCTTTCCGTGGGGACTATCCAGCACGATATGTCCGACGAACAGAGGAAAATCGCCTATGCCTGCGATATAACTTACGGGACGAACAACGAATTCGGTTTTGACTATCTGCGCGACAATATGAAGTATTCCACGGCTGAATTGGTGCAGAGGCCTTTTTATTACGCGATCGTGGATGAGGTTGATTCGATACTTATCGATGAGGCGCGTACGCCGCTGATCATCTCCGGCCCGGCGGAAGAGTCGACCGAGAAATATTACACGGCCAAGAAGATAGTCGGCGGCTTGTCCGGCCGCAGGGTTACGGAAAAGGACGAGATCAACGCCAAATACAAAGGGATTGACCTGGGTGAAGGGTTCGATTATATCGCGGATGAAAAGGCGCAGACGGTTGCCCTTACCGAGGAAGGAGAGCTTAAGGCTTCCAGGCTTTGGGGGATTGATAGCCTGCATACGCTGGAGACCATAGAATACCGGCATCATACTATCCAAGCCCTGCGGGCAAAGGAGTTTTTCCAGCGGGATGTGGATTATGTGGTTAAGGAAGGGCAGGTGATTATCGTCGACGAGTTTACCGGCAGGTTAATGCCGGGCAGGCGCTGGTCCGACGGCCTGCATCAGGCGGTAGAGGCCAGGGAAGGCTTGAAAATAGAAAGGGAAAACCAGACCCTGGCGACAATCACCTTCCAGAATTATTTCCGTATGTATGAGAAGCTGGCGGGGATGACCGGGACCGCTTTTACCGAGGCCAACGAGTTCAAGAATATATACCAGTTGGATGTGGTTGTATTGCCGACGAACCAGCCGCTGGTGCGCAAGAATTATCCCGACCGTATCTACAAGACGGAAAAGGAGAAGTTTAACGCGGTAGTCGATGAGATCGCCGAGCTTTACGCCTCGGGCAAGCCGGTGCTGGTCGGGACGATCACCATCGACAAATCCGAGATGCTTTCTGAAATGCTCAAGCGCCGCGGAATAAATCACCAGGTATTGAACGCTAAATACCACGAGCTGGAAGCCCAGATAATCGCTCAGGCGGGCAGGTATAAAGGGGTGACTATAGCCACCAATATGGCCGGCCGCGGAACGGATATCCTTTTAGGAGGCAATCCCGAATTTACCGCCCGTAACGTGGCCAGGCAGAAACTTGACCCGCAGGATGCGAATTACCAGGATGAATATAAGGCCATGTTTGAGCGGTATAAAGCGGAAGCCGCCGAAGAACACAAAAAGGTAGTGGAGCTTGGCGGCCTGCATGTTTTAGGTACCGAACGCCACGAGGCACGGCGTATTGACAACCAGCTGCGGGGAAGAAGCGGCCGCCAGGGAGATCCCGGGTCTTCGCGTTTTTATGTTTCTTTGAGCGACGACCTGATGCGCCTTTTCGGTTCGGAGAGGATCATCGGGTTGATGGATAAGCTTGGGCTTGAGGAAGGGCAGGTTATCGAACACCCGTGGGTGACCGGGTCGATCGAGATCGCCCAACGCCGTGTCGAACAGCACAACTTCGAGATCAGAAAACAACTACTGGAATACGATAACGTGATGAACAAACAAAGGGAGATCATCTACGGCCAGCGACGCCAGATCCTGGAGGGTTTTTCTTTAAAAGAGAATATCGCCGGAATAATCGAGAAGCTGGCGGATGAATATGTGCGTAATTATAACCATTCCGATTCCTCCGGGATCGATACTGCCGGGTTAATCAATTCGGTAGCCCTGAAGTTCGGCCTGGAGATAGGCGAGGGGGAGTTCGCGGATATGGGAGAGGATCAGGTGAAGGAGAAACTGCTCTCTTTGTTGCTCGGGGTTTATGATAAGAAAGAGAAGGAAATGACTCCCGAATTGATGCGCAACCTTGAGGGGATGGCTTTCCTGCAGATTATCGACAGCAAATGGAAAGATCATTTATATGCCATGGACAGCCTGCGCGAAGGTATCGGCCTGCGCGCTTATGGTCAGCGTGACCCCCTGATCGAATACAAGAGGGAGGCCTTCGGCATGTTCAGCCAGATGATCGGCGCTATCGAGGATGAAGCCGTGGAAACTATTTTCAAACTTCAGCCTGTCAGGCAGGAGAGGTTCCGCGGCGTTTTTAGTTCGCTTCCCCAGGAGCTTTCTCATCCGGAGTCCGAGAAATTCCAGGCTCCTGGCCCGGGTGTTCCTTGCGTCCGGGAAGAAGTTTCCATTCCCGGAGGGGAGGCCAAGCCTTCTCCGGCACAAACCCATCAACCAAAGGTGGGCCGTAACGATCCCTGCCCGTGCGGTTCGGGAAAAAAGTACAAAAAATGCTGCGGAAAATGATTTCTTTGGCCCCGGCGGTATTATCCGCAGTTCTATTGTCGCTTTCCTTTTCTAGTTTTAACTTCTGGCTGCCGGCCTGGTTCGGGCTTATCCCGCTTTTTGTTTCCCTGGAGAATAAATCTTTAAGCCGTTCGTTCTTTACGGCTTATCTCTGCGGCGTGCTATTCTGGTGTATTTGCGTATACTGGCTGGTGCACGTTACTCTTCTGGGCCAGGCGGTCTTGGTCTTCTATCTGGCGGTTTATTTCGGGGCATTCGGTTGCCTGGTTTATCTGTCCCGCAGGGTCCCCGCCTTATTCGCGTTGTTTTTTATCCCTGCCGGATGGGTATTGCTTGAATACGCGCGCGGTTATCTGTTTACAGGTTTCCCCTGGGCGCTTTTGGGGTTTTCGCAGTACAATAACCTGGGAGTTATCCAGCTTTCGGATATAACCGGATGTTGGGGGGTTTCGTTTCTTTTGGTGCTGGTTAACACCGGGGTTTATTTGTTTTGGCGCAGGCGCGTAAACGCGAAAGGTTTCTTGGCATGTATCTGCGTATTATTTTTATCCCTGGGTTACGGTTTGTACAGGTTGGATTATCATGGCCGGCAGGTCGTGGGGCGTCAGGTCAAGATATCCGTAGTCCAGGGGAATATCCCCCAGGATCTGAAATGGGACAGCCGGGCCTCCGGGGCGATACTGGATAATTATATAAGGTTGACCGAGGAGGCAGCCCGGGGCAGGCCTGATTTGATAGTCTGGCCAGAAGCAGCCGTGCCGTTTTTCTGGGGTGATGTTTCTGCGGATGAAGAATACCGGAAGATTTTTTCCCTGGCCCAAAGAACCGATACCAGCCTGCTTGTAGGAGCGGTTTCGAATTTCGGAGAAGATTATTTCAACAGCGCTTTGTTCGTGGATAATCTTGGCCGGCCCGGGCAGATATATAGTAAACTCCACCTTGTCCCTTTCGGCGAGTTCGTGCCATTGAAGAATGTTTTTCCGTTCCTGGAGTCAATCGCTCCCATCGGGGATATTCAAGCCGGCAGGGAGCGTACGGTATTCAGCCGGCCGGCGGAATTTTCCGTGCTTGTTTGTTTCGAGGATCTTTTTCCAGAATTATCCAGGCAGTTCATAAAGGAAGGAGCAGTTTTTCTGGTAAATATCACAAATGACGCCTGGTACAAGAAGAGCAGCGCTCCGTATCAGCATCTGGCCGCCTCGGTTTATAGGGCAGTGGAGAACAGGGTTTATCTGGTCAGGGCCGCCAATACCGGTATATCCGGGTTTATCGCGCCCTCCGGGAAGGTTTCTGCGATGATATGCGAAGGCCGCGGGCGATGTATTTTTACCAGGGGTTACGCTGTAGGGCATATCCCGGTTGTTTCCCATCCGCCTACTTTCTATAACCGTTTCGGCGATCTGTTTGTATTATTGTGTTTCCTGTTTGAGATCTGGGTTTTAATCCGTACTGCCTTCCGGCGCCGCGCTTAATTCCTGCCGCGCGTTTCTTTTTCCAGAGGTTCCATATGCACTATCACGTCGGTTATCCCGGGGATGGCGGCCTTGATCGCCGCTTCGATCTGGTAGCTTATTTGGTGCGCGCTGTTGATATGCATATTCGGGCTAACTTGCACGTGCAGGTCGATATAGATGTCGTCGATTCTGCCGCGGCTGCGTATCTTGTGGCAGGCGCGCACCCCTTTTACGCTCAGGACAATTTCGGTGATTTTCTTATCGTCCAGGAATACCGCGGTATCGCAAAGTACGTCCGAACTTTGTTTTGCTATTTCAAGGGCCGCGTAGCCGATGAATAAGGATATCAGGATAGTGATTACCGGGTCGATCCAGGGGAACCCTATCCTTATCGCGATAAGCGAAGCGATTACCGAAAGAGAGGTAAAGATGTCCGCCCTGGTATGCAGGGAGTCCGAGATAAGGATATCGCTTTTTAATTCCCTGCCTTTGTTAAATTCGTATAACATCACCCAGGTATTCACTAAAAGAGTAGCGATCATGGTGATAAAACTGCCCAGGTCGACCTTGGGGGTCACCGGGTTGGATATTCTCATCCAGCCTTGCTTGATCAAGTTGAAGGCGAGGATGAAGAGCATTGCCGAGATGACCAGCGAAAAGAATGTTTCGTATTTTTTATGCCCGTAAGGGTGGTCTTTGTCTATCGGCTGGCAGGCGAAATGAATCCCCAGTATTCCGATAAGATTGGATGTCCCGTCTGAGAGAGAATGGAAACCGTCGGCAGTCATACTTGAACATTGGCTGGCAAAGCCGTATAAGATCTTGGCTAAGGCAACCATCCAGTTAAGCGCAAGGATGACCATGAGAATCCCGCGAATTTTCCGGTAATGTTCCAGTATTGCTGCTGTCATAAAATTATTGTATAATAAGAGATTGATTTTGCAAATACTTAATTCCTTCCTTGCCCGGCATCCCGGCTTTCCTTGACTAATCACGGTTAAATGGTAGAATACCCCTATGCGTAAATTCAGACTATCCGTTATTCTACTAGCGCTGGGTCTTTGCGGTTGCGTCTCCACAGGCAAGCCTGATTGGGCGTATTGGTCGGAAATGCCGGACATGGAACCTTTTAAGCATGATGAACGCGTGATGATCCTGGCCCCGCATCCGGATGATGAGGCGATTGCCTGCGCCGGCGTAATCCAGCAGGCGCTCAAGGCCGGAGCAAAGGTGCGCGTAGTTTACCTGACCAACGGCGATCATAACGAACTGGCTTTTATCGTTTATGAGAAAAGGTTGACCATGCGCCAGGGGGAATTCGTGCATATGGGAAAGGTGCGCCGGCAGGAATCGATAAGCGCTATGAAGTTCCTGGGGCTGTCGGAAGGCGATTTGGTATTTTTAGGCTATCCGGACTACGGGACATTTAACATATTCAGCCAGTATTGGGGTACGAAGAAACCGTTCCGTGACCGCTTAACCCGCATATCCAGCGTTCCTTACAAGGAAAATCCTTCATACGGGGCCGCATACTGCGGGGAGAATATTTTGAATGACCTGACCAGACAGATCGCGGATTACCGCCCGGACAAGATATTCGTTTCGCATCCGGCGGATGTGAATGTGGACCATAAATCGTTATACCTGTTCCTTCAGGTGGCCTTGAGCGACCTGGAAGGCAAGATAGCCGCTCCCAAGGTTTATCCTTATCTCGTGCATTGCCTGGGCTGGCCTAAACCGCGGCATTACCACCCCGAGTTGGCCTTGTACCCTCCGCGTAAATTCATCGGTTCACAGATCGGCTGGAGTTGGCTGGGCCTGGGTTTCGGGGAACTGGATAAGAAATACCAGACGATACTTTTTTACAAAAGCCAGACTCAATCCAGTGCGTTCTATCTGCTTGCTTTCGCCAGGGAGAATGAATTGTTCGGCGACTATTCCGTATTGGAGCTGCAATCACAGGATAACCGCTCCGGCGGGATTTCCTATTTTGGCGCCTCGGGATTTCTTGATGAGGGGCCCTCGCCGGGATATCCAGATACCGGGGATGCTTTGGCCGGCAAGGCCGGACAGGTAAGCTACGCGCAGAAGGATGGTTATTTTTATGTGCGCGTGGATAAGCCCGGGAAGATCAGCTCCAGGTTCGGGATATTGCTTTACCTATTCGGTTATAGTAAGGATACCGCCTTTGCCAGGATGCCCAAAATACGCGTTATCGTCACGGGAAAGAAGATACGAGTGTTCAACGGCAAAATCAGAGTGGCGGATTCCGGGGTAGCCGTCGAACACGGGATAAATTCTCTGGCCTTGAAGATCCCGCTTAAACTTTTGGGTTGGCCTGATTATATCTTGACCTCGATGAAGGCCTTCCGCGGCAGTTTGCCTGTTGATGCCGTGGGTTTCCGCAAGATAAAACTCGATAAGCAAGGAGGTGGAGAGGCGTGGAGATAAAGACAGTAAAGATAGATAAGCCGGATGACCTGAACTTTATACTAGGGCAGAGCCATTTTATAAAGACGGTTGAAGACCTTTACGAGGTACTGGCGAATGTTCCGGGAGCGAAATTCGGCCTGGCATTTTGTGAAGCCAGCGGCGCCTGCAAGGTGCGCTGCGAGGGAAATGATCCCGGCCTCAAAGAATTAGCCTGTAAGAACGCCCTGGAGATAGCCTGCGGGCACAGTTTCATAGTTTTTATCAAGAATGCTTATCCGGTAAATGTCTTGAACGCGATAAAGAATATCCCCGAAGTCTGCGGGATATTTTGCGCTACCGCTAATCCTTCGGAGGTGGTCGTTGCCCATGGCCAATCCGGCAGGGGGATATTGGGGGTAATCGATGGGTTAAGCCCTAAAGGCGTGGAGACCGAGACGGATGTCTCCTGGCGCAAGGATTTGCTGCGCAAGATAGGCTACAAGCTTTAAATTATATTTACAATTTAAAGTGAGTTTGTTATAATTGTTGCATTTGAGGACCGGCATGTATTTTAAAAAAATACGCAAAGCGATAAGCCATTATTTTGCCTGGCTTGGTTTAAATATATGTTTTTTGATAGTAAAGATCATTCCCGCGTCCTGGCTTTACAGTTTCGCCGGAGGAGTGTCTTCCTTAGCTTACACGCTTGTCAAGAAACACAAGAAGATCGCCATGGAAAGCCTGGAGATCGCTTTTGGCAAAGAAAAATCCCGCGGGGAGCTGGAAAAGATAGCCAAAGAATGTTTTGTGTATATAGCCAAAGGCGCGGTGGAGCTGATGTTTTTCTTCGATAAACCGCATCTTTTGCAGGATAAAGTCGAGCTTTGCGGTAAAGAGCATCTGGATAACGCTTTGAGCAAGGGCAAGGGCGTTATCCTGGTCAGCGCCCATTTCGGGAATTTCCCGCTTCTTTTGGGACGCCTGGCAGCCGGGGGTTATAAGGCCGGCGGGATCATGAAACCGATGCATGATGCCCGGATGGAAGAGATATTCCGTAAAAAGAGGGAAAAATACGGGGTGCGTACGATTTACAGCCAGCCGCGCAATGAATGCGTGAACAGTACTATCGCCGCCCTGCGCAACAATGAAATGCTTTTTATCCCTATCGACCAGAATTTCGGCACAGGCGGGATATTCGTGAATTTTTTCGGCCGCCAGGCTGCTACAGCCACCGGCCCGGTAGTCCTGGCGCAGCGCACGGGGGCGGCGCTTATTCCCTGTTTCATATTGAGGCAGCCGGACGACAGGCACAGGATAGTCTTTGAACCGGAAATGGAACTGAAAGAGGGTAAAGACCCCCGGGATACGGTAACCCTGAATATCCAGAGGCTCACGGATATCATCGAGGTTTATATACGTAAATATCCAGCGGAGTGGGGTTGGATCCACCGCAGATGGAAGAGCAGGCCCAATCAATAACAGGAGGTGCGCTATGGCCGATGAAGGAAAGAAATGTTGTTGCGGAGCTAACAAGGCGTTTTCCGCGCTTTTCAAGATTGTCCTGGGAGTTATTTTCCTGGTCCTGGGAGGGTTGGCGGTCTTGAAATGGTGGAAGGCGCTTCTTCTGATCGTTAAAGGGTGCATCGGGTTATTTTTGATTTTGGCAGGGGTGATTACTTTGGCGATAGCCAAAGAATAAGGCG
>CAZNGC010000030.1:0-12116 GCA_964572435.1 uncultured Planctomycetales bacterium
GAGTTTAAAAATCCACCTGCGCCCTCATGCCGCCGATAAAAACACCCCCGGTATTGCCGGCAACATCCTTGCCATAGGGGTTCCAGATATACTGGATATCCGGGCTGATGGAGAGATGATCGTTGACGTGTATGCGGTAATAAGCCTCCAGGTGGCCTTCGTTCTTGGCCAGAAGGATGTCGTTAGATTTCTTATAATCATCCGAAGGAATTACCTGCCCCACGGCAAAAGCGAATACGTCATTCTCCCTGCCCCAGGGTTTTCCTTCAACCTGAAAACCCGCGCTCCAGGACTGCTCAAGAGAAAAGTTGGAGCCGTCGGAGGCGGAGATCTCCGGGTTATAAACCTTGGGGTTCTGCCAGCCGTAACGGGTAAAGAGTGTTACGGCATCGCTAACCTTCTGGTCAAAGCTCAAGCCGAAGCCATAGGCAGATTCCTTATTTTTATCCGGATCCAGCCACTTGGTATGATCCGCGTTGTTGTTCCAGGCGTAGAAACGGTAATTTCCGGGGAGATTCAGGAAATTGGTCTTGAAGTGCGCCTGACCGATGTTGAAAAAACTGTCTCCCATATCCTCCCATCCGCCTGTCCCGTCAAATAAACCGTATCCTAATTCCAACCACTCGACAGGAAGCCAGGCAAAACGCAGACCGGCTCCGTTATCCGGGAACTCTATCGCCGGAGAGTTGCGGAAAATATAACTTAGGAACTGGGTGGTCTCGTCATTGGCTGCCTCATTCTGATCGAAGTAAGCGCTGGGATCAAGCTTACCGAAAGTAACCGCGGCCTTTTTATTGAAAAGGTCCGGCTCGTACCAACATTCGCTTACCTCAACCTTTGCCTCGCTATCCCCAGCGTCGCGGTTAACCCCTGAATAAAGGGTAAGGTTATCGTCAAGGCCCGCGCCCTGGCCTGCCTCAAGATGCACAAAGGCCCTTCCCCCGGCTGCTTTGAATTCCTTCGAAAGCGTTACATCAGCAGAATACGAGGCATCCGCCCTTCCTTCTTTTTGAGTCTGACCGTCACGGTAATTGGTATTATCCGTACCCTGAACGATCATCGTGCCGCCTACGCCAAGCTCAAGCCCTTCCATAAGCTGGATAGGTTCCCCCGGCAGGCGGTGGAGATTCTCCTCGAACCTGGACAGCTTGGTTTCATATTCGGTGATTTTCTGCTGTTGCGACTGCATAGCCGAATTCTGCGTTTTGATATACGCGTCCTGGTCGGCTGTCCTTTTCTCCAGCGCCTCGATGCGCGACTGAAGTTTTTTAAGCGTATCCTCGACTTTGCTGTCATCGGCAAACGCGGATACGCATAAACTAAAGATAAACCCTGAAACAAGAAACACACTGCACAACTTCTTCAATAGCATTTCATCCTCCTCTTCGTGAAAATGTTACTATTATTTCTTCCCGCACCGCGGGCATTTATCCCCGCCTGCCCCTTTACACTTGCATGGGTTTCCATGACTCCCTTTACATTTGCGCTCCCTGCCCACATCAACCTCCTTCCCGAATTAATCATCCCTTAATATGGTTTTTAAACCGTCGTCTATCAACCTGGAAGACGCCTCATTCACCATCCTCGAAAAACTCAAGAATAAAAAGTCATCGAAGTGCAAAGATACTCCGCAAGCATCTTACCCTTATCCATCTCCACATCCCTTTAATAAGGCCTGAACCTTCTTTAGCAACCATCCCACAGGGGCATGTCTTCTTGCCGCTGCTGGCACACCCCAAACAGGAAGAATTGTCTTCCTTGACGATCCTGAACAGCCGCCAGGCAAGAAGCGCTATACTTGTTAAAACAATCGTAATTATGACTATCCTTTCCACCGCTTATCCTCCAAACCCCAGCAACCTGCCGCCCTGATACACCAGGAATGAAGCAATCCAGGCCAACACCGTTGTCCAAAAAACCAAGAATATGGTCCATTTCAGGCTAGGACCCGACTCCCGGTAGAAAACCGCCATCGCCACAAAACAGGGGAGATAAATGAGGCAGAAGGCAAGAAACGCCAAGGCCTTCAATGGGCTCCACGACGGGTCTTTCTGCAGGGCCTCCCGCAATGGTTCCGCCTCTTCCGGATCGACTTCTCCTAAGCTGTATATCGTACCCATGGTACTTACCACGACTTCTTTTGCCGCTACCCCCGCCATCAAAGCCACCCCTCCGCGCCAATCCATTCCCAGTGGCCTTACCGCCGGCTCGATGAATTTCCCTATCTTTCCGGCAAAACTTTGCTCCATCTGCGCGGAAGCAGCCGCCTCTTCACTCTCGCCATCCTTAGCCTCTCTCTCCGGAAAAGTAAACCCCGCCCAGATGATTATGGAAATAAGCAGTATGATCGTGCCGGCCTTCTTTATATAAAGCCAGCCTCTTTCCCACATCTTCAATAACAACCCCTGTATCGTCGGGACACGATAAGGGGGAAGTTCCATTACAAAATGCGACACATCACCCTTGAAGACGGTTTTTTTCAATACCCAGGCGGAAGCAAAAGCTATGGCTACACTTAAGGCATACATCAAGAACATCATGTTCGCTCCCTGGCCTTTGGCAAAAAAAGCCCCGATAAACAGAGCGAAAATGGGCAGTTTTGCCCCGCAGATCATAAAGGGAGTTACCATCATAGTAATCAACCTGTCTTTTTTATTATCCAGGGTTCTGGAAGCCATGATCCCCGGAACAGCGCAGCCGTTAGTCGAGATCATCATCGGCAGGAAAGATTTCCCGTGCAGGCCGAATTTATGCATGATGCGGTCCATCACGAAAGCGGCGCGCGCCATGTAACCCGAATCCTCAAAGAAAGCGATAGCAAAAAACATAAAAAGAACCAGCGGGAAAAATCCCAGTACCCCGCCTAAGCCGCCGATAATCCCGTCAACCACAAAAGACTGCGTCATACCCGCGGGGATAGCCGCGGAAACAAACTCCCCAAGCTTACCGATCGCACTCTCCATCCAACCCACGACCGGCTCGGAGAAAGTAAAGGTAAACTTGAATATCGCGTACATCACAGCCGCGAATATCGGCAAGCCCAGAAAACGGTTGAGCACTATTTTGTCAATCTTGTCCGAGAGTTCATGCCTTTCTTCCGCGGTGCGGGCGGTTATCTCGGAACAAGCGCCCCTTATATTACCGAATCTCCTGTCAGCGATAATTACTTCGGGGTCATCTGAAAAATGCTTTTTGATATGCGCCCGGCTTTTCTCCGCTTCTACAAGCACCGCCGGGCCTCCGGGAATTTGCTCGACCACCTTGTTCGCCCAGGGATCGTTCTCCAGAAGCTTTACCCCCAGCCATCTTGCAGGATACCCCGCGGGAAATTCCGGGATTTTCCCTAAAGCCGCGCTTAGAACTGCGAGCTCCTGGTTAACCTCTTCTCCATAGTCAATGCGGGATTTTTCGCTCTTCAGTTTTCCCTCATGCAAATCTACGATAGAATCCAGTATCTCCTTCATCCCCTTACTCTTGCTGCCTATGGTCGGCACAACCGGTAAGGCAAACAACCCGGACATCTTGCGGTAATCAATCCTCATCCCGCGTTTTTCCACGATATCGCTCATGTTCATCGCCAGGATTAAGGGCACCTCCAGTTCTTTAAGCTGGGTGTATAAATACAGGTTCCTTTCCAGGTTCGAAGCATCAACGATATGCACGACCATATCGGGTTTTTCGTTGACGATAAAATCCCGGGCAACCATTTCATCTTCCGAACTAGCCGAAAGGCTGTAAGTGCCGGGAAGGTCGACCAAAGTTATCTCGTAATCCCGCCAGATAACCCTCCCCTCTTTTTTCTCTACTGTAACACCGGGATAATTGCCCACATGCTGATGCGCGCCCGTAAGATTGTTAAAAACCGTGGATTTACCCGAATTCGGGTTGCCCGCTAAAGCTACCGTCAAACGTCCTTTAAATTCCATTTCTTTCCTCCCTTACGATTATTTTCTGGGCCAATCCGTGGCCGATAGATAGTTTTGACCCTTTTATCCTGATCGTTACCGGACCGGCTCCTGAATTATGAAACATTTCCAGTTTCTCGCCGGGTAATATACCCAAGTCCAGAAGCCTCTGCTGCGCCATCCTGCCCCCGTAAACAAGAAGCACAGCCGCTTTTCCTCCGTTCTTGATTTCGCATAATGTCTTCATTTCAACACCCCTCTACGCTTACCTTGCCCGCCTCTTCTTTCCTCAATGAAAGGTTATAACCCCTGATCCTTATCTCCACAGGGTCTCCGAAAGGGGCAACCCTCAAGACCTCGACCATGCTCCCCGGGACAATACCCATATCAAGCAATTTCTTCTTAAGCGCTCCTGTGCCGCCTACATTCAATACTCTTGCCCTTTCCCTGGCACCCAATTTGTTCAACAGCCTAACTTCTTTCATATAGCCTCCTTTATAAGTTAGAGTATACTAACTTTTAGCTTAAAATATTACCCTCACCCCGGATCAGCCATCCCCGCAACGCCTCTTTTCCTGCCGGCCGCTGTCCGGGTCTTTATTCTTTAATAAGTTAGATAGTACTAACACTGTAAATAAAAAATTTTCCATCGTGATCACCTTTTCTTTTTGCCCCCGGCACGCCTTTTCATGAACCTCTCAAGGGAATGCACCCCGCAACCGCGGGATCCTCCCGAAAGTACCTTGTCGATGAAAGAAAAGAAATCGACCAGCCTGTGGAAAGTCGCTTTGGTTATGGAATGCTCGAGCCTGCAGGCCTCTTCCCTGGCAAGGCGGGGATCGATAAACAGGTAACGCGTAAAGAAATTGAACAGCACGTCTTCCTTATCCTGAAGTTCACCTGCCAGCCTCCTGCCATCAGTGGTAAGCGTGGCGGAACCATACCTCTGGTGGCTAATCATACCCCTTTGAGAAAGGCTCTTTAAAGCTGTATTTACGCTGGATTTCTTCACTCCGAGGCTGGCGGCAATGTCGCTAACCCTGGCGAACCCATGCTTAGCCTCCAAGGAATAGAGCGCCTCCAGGTAATCCTCCATAGTAGAGCTTATTTTTAGCGCTTTATCGGCCATATCGGCCAAACCTCCGGCTTATCATCTTGTTAGATAAGTCTAACATATATGTTTATTTTGTCAAGAATTATTTATTGCCAGATTTTTAATCCGCAATAGAAAGAAAATTAGCATATACAGCCTCCGACTGAAAACGCAGGGCTTGGCTGTTTAAAGAGTAGCCATTGAGCATGGTTTCAAGGCCTGCGTGGGCTGCCTGCTCTCCGGACTGTGCGTATTGATGGTGCCAGGCCGCGATATCCCGTCCGGTTATCTCGATATGGAATTGCAGGCCGTAGGCATTTTCCCCAAACCTGAAAGCCTGATGCCGGCAGCCGGAACCTGTTGCCAAAAGAATGCCTCCCTGCGGGATGTTAAACATGTCCGAATGCCACTGAAAAACCGGAAATGAACCCGGATGATCTTTAAAGAGAGGATCTGCCGCACCCCTGCCGGTCAAGGAAACTTCATACCATCCGATTTCCTTAACCGGAGAATCTACTACATCGGCGCCCGCGGCTTTAGCCAATAATTGCGCTCCCAGGCAAAAACCAAGATAAGGGATCTTCGAATTAATGCACTCTTTAATGAAAATGTCCTCTTGGCGCAGAAAAGGGTATTTGTCTTCTTCGTAAACATTCATCGGCCCTCCCAGAACCACTACCGCTCCATAGCCTGCAGGGCCAGGCGGCAGACGGCCTCCTTTGTCCAATTCAACAGTATCCCAGGGAATCCGATTACGGTTTAAGAAATCGCCAAACGTCCCCGGCCCTTCTATATCTATATGCCTTAATATAAGAAATTTCATTTTCCTTCCTCCACCCGCTGCGTTTCTGATCCGGCAGTTATCTCTTTTAAAAACTATAACGCAGCCTCATGTAAATATTCTTGTTTTTGCGCATCTGCCCGAAATCCGTGTAATCATGGACGCCCCAGGGAATATTTACCCCGCTGGTAAGTTTCCACTGGTCGGTTATGTCGTACTCAACGGAAAACCTGACGTAGCCATCCTGGTTGGATGGCGAATAAAAATTGAACAGGGAAACCTTTACCGTCTGGCTCTTATAAAGTTTGGTAATACGCTGGGTAATGATATATTTATACTGGTCGTAAGTTACATCCCCGGCAGCCAGGGAGCGCTTGTAAGCGGAGTAATCGAGCATCTGTTCGTAATAATACTGGAATGCGGCTTTCAGGTCGTTTCCAAGGTCTTTTTCGTAACCGGACATAAACCTGACGGACGAATTCTCGATAAGCCGGTTGTTCCCCCTGGGGTCCTCCGGAGAACGCAGGTAAGCCCATTCGGCGTTACCGATACCCCCCATAAATTCACCCCTAAGGCTTGCCCCGTAAACATCCTGGCGTTCGTAATAAAGCTTTCTCGCCTGTTCATTCTTGTAACTGCGCGCGGTCTTATCGAATCCACGGGACAAATAAAGCGCCGCCTCCGTACTGCCGAAGTTACGGTAAAGCCTCCCGGAGTACTCAAAGTTTTTTCCCTGTTGGCCGGGCTTCTCCAGGTAGCGCTCCGAATCCCTGCCCGAAATACCACCCTGAAAACTATCGTAGAAAGAAAGCCTGTCCCCATCCGGCATGGTATTGGAGGTAAAATACGGGATGACGATAAAATCGATGCTGGCCGGGCCGGGATAAAACGATAACTTCACGGCGTCTGATGGCTTCTTAAGGTACTCATCGTCCCGGCCGGCGTAAAAGGAAACATAATCTTTTGGGAAAACGTCGTTGATAAACAGGTAATCGCCTGTGCCCCAGGTAAGGACCTGGCGGCCCGCCTTAATATCCAACATCTCAAGCGGCGTAAATGAAAAATTGGCCTCGCGCAGTTCAAAATCCGTCTTGCCGCCGAAATATTCATCAACGGTAAAATCACCCTTGAAGCGGAATACCCCCCGCCATCGAGACAGGATGTTTTCCCCTTCAAAATCATACTGGCTCTTCAACTGCAGGCGTTCTTCGGCCAAATCGTAATCTTTATGTTTTACCGGATCGTCCTTGCTTAACAGGGCGCCGAAAGCCCCTTCGGCGAAACCGTGCCATCCGGAAAATCCGGCAAAAGCCGGCTTTACCCCGGAGAGAATGAAGATGACCGCCAGAAACAAACTCGCCCTTTTAAACGCCATCAACCTTTTATCCACTGTGAAGGCGGATTGCGCAGGTATCTTTCCGTAAAGATCCCGTCACCAAAACCGATATCGTAAGAAACATCCGAAAACTCCGCCACGGTAGATGAACCGGAATTCATATCCCTGGCAGTCATCTGCACGATAGTAGGATAACCCTGTATCTCTTTTACCTGGCCGGCCTCGATAAGGCGATAGACGCTTCCTTCTTTATCATAATATTCGGCTTTCATGGGGATAAAATTATTCTTATCTATCCATACCTTATAATATGAAAATTCCACCTGATCAGTATCCTTAGGGGTATTTTTCAGGATATAAAGATCGCCTTCGGAAGAAAGAAGTTCATGCTTATCCAATTCCGCGCTGCGGCCGGAGATGTCTTCATACAGGAAATTCGTTCCGGCAAAACTGGAGCGCTTGTCGGATGAGGCTACCCTGCGCACCAAATCCAGCGCCGGCAGATAAAGCCAACGGTCGTCATCCCGGCCAAGATGTTTCCAGACGATATAAGACATTCCCTTTACGTCGCTGGGTTTGTGGAAATAAACGTAATATTTCTGTTCACCGTTACCTCCGGCGTTAAAACGCAATATAGTCATCTGGCGCTCCCTCTTGCGCCCCTGCACATCGGTAATCGCCATCTTGACATAAGAGCGCCCATCCTTACCCTGATAGTATGCCGCCCGGCTGGATTTTGCGGCAAGTTCATCGGCGGTAATCTGGGCGTAAGCGTAACCGAAGCGCGCGGCAAGTAAAAAGGCCGCCAACAAAAATATTTTCTTCATTTTAACCTCCTGCCTGGTTCTTGTTAAATAAACATTTTCTCCCGGAAACAAAGAAACATAAGACGGATAACAGGCAAACAGCGCTTAAGGAAACAAGGGTCACGGTATTCCAGCGCGCGGCAGTATAGGCTGTCAGGATATAAGCGACGGATATACCGGCCACCAAAGACATCAGCATGCACTGCGGGCACGAACGCAGGAATTTGCCTCCCGGCTGGTAGAAGATCACCCCTGGATGCATAGAAACTATTGCCGGGAGGATGACCAGCGTCCCAATACTGGCAAAGAGCATAATCGCGAACATAAAAAACCCCACCGTCTTATAAGGAACAAGCGGAGAGACAAAAAGCGGCAGGAACCCGATGGAAACCACCAGGGCATTGCGCAGTATCGCCCGGTAAGGGCCCCGGAACATCTCCTCGGAAGTCCCTTCCCAGTTTCCCTTGGCGGCATAGATTGCCTTGGCCCTCTCGATAAAATGTATCGCGAAATCCACCGCCAATCCCAAGGTAAGCGCCGAAAGCACAGCTACCGGCATATCGTAATCCTTCCCAATAAGCCCCAGCGAGCCGTAAATAAACAATACCGTCACCGTAAGAGGAACCATCGCCGCGAACGACGCGACCACCGAACGCAACAGGATAATCATCATTATAAAAACAATGATAAAACTCCCGATAAAGTTCCAAAGCATACCCACTACCATCTTATCCTGCCAAACCATATTAATATAGGTAAGCCCTGACCAATCATAGGAAACCGGGTAAGGCGGGGGGTTCTGGCGCATATACCTCTCCGTATCCCGCTTGACCTTTGCCATTACCTGGTTATCCCCGCTCTTAAGCTGCAGCCAAAGATTTGCCTTTGAATAATCGGGGGTAACAAAATGAAAAAGGTCATCCGGTTTATGGGAATTCTCATAAGAGATAAGGCACTGCGCCACAGCCTGCTTTGTCCCCGGAACAGTATCATAATCCTTGTTCTCCCCCATCAATTCATAATATACCTTGCGGGTCACGTCGGCCAGGGAAGTAGACTTCCCCACCTCCCCTTGCCGGTAAAGATAATCCTGAAGCTTGCCTAAATAAACAAGCATCGCCGGCTCTTTGAAGATTTCCGCCTGCTTGTCCCCGGCATTAAAAACAAGATAAACGCTATATGTCCCGCCGAAATGCCGGTTAAGGACGGTATCGGCAACGCGGATTGGGTGACGCTGGGCAAACCATTTAGTGGGATTGTCATTTATGCGTATCCGGGTAATACCGTAAATGGATAACAGCACCACGGCTGCCGTCAGGATGAGAAAGAACCTCCAACGACGCACGGTCAACCTGCCCAGGGCCACAAGAAACCTGGAAAACAATCCTTCTTTCGACTCATCGGAGCCGGAACCAAATCCTTTAAGACTATTCTCTTTAAGCAACGCCACATAGGCTGGGATAAAAAGGACAGTAGTGAACCAGGCAATAGCGACCCCGATGGCAACAAAAACCCCAAATGCCTGTATCGGCGGTATGGGCGCGAAAGACAAAGAGAAGAAACCGGCGATAGTAGTGATAGAGGTAAAAAGATTAGGGATAAACAACGACTTCAAGACATGGGAAATGGTATGGTTCTTGTCATGCGTCTTTTTATATTCTTCGAAGAAATCGCTCAGAATATGTATGGAATCCAGCACGCAAATCGGCAAGAGGAAAATCGGGATCATCGAGCTCATAATGTGGATGGGAAAACCCAGCCCAACCATAACCCCCATGGTAAGCAGGACAACATCGGCAGCCATGAGAATGGGGACCAGGACAAGAACAAAACTTCTGAAAAACCAAAACATGAGCAATAAAATCACCAGTATAGCCAGAGGGGCCGAAACCCCCATCTGGACAAACATTTCCCTGCCAAAGGCATCCTCCGCAAGCGGCAGGCCGGTAAGATAATATCTTTCCTGCCCGGGGTAAGATTTCAGGATATCCCGGATACGCCGGGACACTTTATAACTAAGGTTTTTCTCTTTTACCGGCACATAGACACAAAGCGCTTTTGCATCCTGTGAAATAAGGGTATTGTAAAACAAGGGGTTGGCTAACGCCCTTTCTTTAATGTGCCTGGCGTCTTCTTCAGTGTAGGGAGGCTTGTCCATCAGCCACCGGAAAACCACCTCCCCGGTCCCGCCCTGGCGGATGTCGTCCTTATTGGCCAGGCTCATCAACTCATAAGCGAAGACCCCGTCGATTTTCTTTATTTCCCGGGTAATCTCGTAAACCTTGCGCAGGGTCTGCGGGTTAAAAACCCCTTCCTTATTCTCTTCGTTTACCACCCCCAGCACGATATAATCGTGAAGAGCGAATTCTTTTTTGACTTCCCTGTGGAATACACGTACAAATTCATCCTCCGGAAGCATGTTTTCCGGGTCAGTATCTATCTTTATCCTCAAAAATTGCAGGCAGGAAAACAAAGTAAGGATAATAGCCAGGCCAAAAATAACCTTCGGGCGGCGCAAGGCGAAGTTAATCATCCGATCGAACATCTTCAACCCCTTTCATTCAGGAGGCCGATCAGCCTCCTTACCCTTTTATCGAGGAGGCGATAGCACGATTTCGTCCCATCCTTGCGGATACGGAGAATCCCGTGAGACTTGAGTATAGCCAGATGCTGGGAAACCGTAGACTGCGGCAACCCCAGGCCTCTAACCATCCTTTGCACATTACACTCATCCTTCAACAACAACCCTTCCACTATCTTGAGACGAACCGGATGCCCAAGCGCCTTAAGCACGCCGCTCATCTCATCGTAATTCAACATATTCCCTCCTCCGGGTTACCGGTTAACCATCTATTAATCGTAATAATACGATATAATATCCAGGATGTCAAGAAGATTATTCTACTTTATTAACGATTGGATTATGATTGCCCGGATAACCGGTATGCAAGAAATGAACTCGAAGGAATCGCATCTCGACAATCCGCCGGCCAGGCGGCAAAACCGTTGACGATGCGTCGAAGCATTCAACGCATCAGCGCTGCATCAGCGCGAACACACCCCAACCCAGGTATTCACGCGTGTAAGTAGCGTAACGCTCGGGTTCCGAGGTAAGCTCGGCTCGAACCTCTTTGGCCAATTCGTCACCGGGATTGGCTTCAAGCCACCGGCGCATGGTGAGCCATTTGGCCGCCTCGTATCTATCCCAGCCGTCTTGGTCAGCCAAAACCATTTCAACAACGTCATAACCAAATTTGCCAAAAGACGAAAGAAGTTCCTGAAGCATGAGAAAATCGGAGATTGAATGAGCAAGGCACCCCTTGGCAACATCTTCTGTCGGCGGTAACTTCCGCCAGTATGGCTCGCCGATGAGCATGATCCCTCCGGAGCGCAGGCTCCGCGCCAGCAGATCGATAGTGCCGGCGACGCCGCCGCCGATCCAGGTAGCGCCGACACAAGCTGCCACATCAACTTTCTCATCAGAGATATATCCGGCAGCATCGCCATGGATAAACTTGACTTGCTCGGCGACTCCGAGTTCTACAGCGCGGAGTTTCGCCTGCTCGGAGAACAACTGGCTCATGTCGATACCGGTACCGATAATCCCATGATCACGCGCCCAGGTACACAGCATCTCCCCCGAACCGCTGCCCAGATCAAGTACCCTGGCCCCCGGCTTCAGGCGCAGCGCAGCTCCGAGAATAGCGAGCTTTTCGGGAGTAATCGGATTGTGGATGCGATGGGCGCTTTCAGTGATGTTGAATATCCGCGGAATGTCCATTTTGTAAGTTTCCTTATCTGAATCTTTTTGGACGTGTCATTTGTTGGCAATCCGCTTACGGAATAACCCTGAATCCCCGGCAGACGGCCTCATAATACAAAACGCTTACTGACTAAATATGGCGGAGAGTGGAGGATTCGAACCTCCGGTCATCTTACGACGACAACGGTTTTCGAGACCGCCGCATTCAACCAGCTCTGCCAACTCTCCAAGCCCATTTCTGCCGAGAAATCAGCCCCTTAAGACTTGATATCCTCCTGGGTGATCTCCGGATGATGGTAACGCCTCCTGCCTTCGGTGGATTTCTTGTACTGGATAGCCTAAGCAGCGCACCACTGCAAACAGGCCATACAGTCCTGTCAATGGTCAAACCAGTAGGGTTTCCCATCCCGCATTTCTATATTGTCAACCGGG
>CAZNGC010000031.1:0-11800 GCA_964572435.1 uncultured Planctomycetales bacterium
GCAGCAACCGGATAACCGTGGGCAGCCGGGAAGAAGCGCGCGAGCGCGAGTTTTTTATCAAAGACGCGCATTTCCTTTGCCGGCCGTTCAAAAAGAAGGTTGAGATTAAAGTCAAGATACGCTATAATCATAAAGAATCCGCCGCGTCGGTTTATCCGGACGGAAGAGGGGTGAGGGTATGTTTTAAGCAGCCTCAGTTCGCGGTGACTCCGGGGCAATCCGCCGTGTTCTACAGCAGGGGCATAGTTATGGGCGGCGGGATAATTGAGAAAGTGCCAGGTTAGAATGATCAAGGAAGATAAACAGCTTGTTAGGAAAATAAAAGAACTTAAAAAAAAGCGCGGCGCAGTTATCCTGGCGCATAATTACCAGCTCCCCGAGGTCCAGGATATAGCGGATTTCCGCGGCGATTCGCTGGAACTTTCGCGCATTGCCGCCAGGACCGATGCCAAGGTTATTGTTTTTTGCGGGGTTTTCTTCATGGCCGAGACGGCTTCCATCCTTTCCCCGGACAAGAAGGTAATTATGCCGGATATCCTTGCCGCCTGTCCGATGGCGAATATGATGAATGCCGAGGATTTGCGCAAACTTAAACAGGCGCATCCGCAGGCGGTTGCCGTCGGGTATGTCAATACTTCGGCGGAAGTCAAGGCCGAGCTCGATTATTGCTGCACTTCGACCAATGCCGTTGCCGTGGTGAACGCGCTCAAGGACAAGAAGGAGATTATCTTTGTCCCGGATAAGTACCTGGCGGATTATGTTTCCAGGAAGACCGGCAGAAAGCTAATTAGTTGGAACGGGTTCTGCCCGACACACGTGAAGATATTGCCGGAGGACTTGAAGAAGGAGAAGAAATTCCATCCCAGGGCTAAGGTAATGGTTCATCCGGAGTGTTTGCCTGGCGTGGTCGAGCAGGCCGATGCGGTACTGTCCACCAGCCAGATGGCCAAGTATGCCAAGGAGAGTCCGGCCAAAGAATTCATTGTGGGCACGGAATCCGGCCTGGTTTACCGTCTTAAGCAGGATAATCCGGGTAAGGAATTTTACCCTGCCAGCGAACGCGCGGTATGCCCGAATATGAAACGCACTACGCAGGAAAAGGTCCTTTGGGCCCTGGAAGAGCTTAAGGGGGAAGTGAGAGTCAGCGACGAAGTCAGGGTCAAGGCACGTCTTGCCATAGAACGCATGCTGGCTATCGTTTAAATGAATATCCCGATCGTCTATGAAGATGATTGGTTGCTGATCGTTAATAAGCCCGCCGGATTGCTAAGCGTGCCGACACCTAAAGGCGGGGAGCGTACCTTGACCGGTATCCTGAACCAAGATGCCCTGGAAAAGGGAGCGCAATACAGGCTTTATCCCTGCCATCGCCTTGACCGTCAGACAAGCGGCCTGGTTATCTATGCCAAGGCCAGGGATGTTGAAAATAAGATGGCCGAGGCTTTCCGCGCCAGGTCGATTAAGAAAAAATATATCGCTTTCGTGCACGGCAAGCCGGAGCGCCGGCAGGGAGAGATATGTTTTCCCATAGAGGGGAAACAGGCGGTTACTAAATACAGGGTGGCGGGAGAGAAGACTGATTATAGCGTGGTCGAAGTTTGGCCGGTAACCGGAAGGACTAACCAGATCCGCATACATTTCAAGAGAATAGGGCATCCCTTGGTCGGAGAGGATAAATTCGCTTTTCGCAAGGATTTCGGCCTGCGTTTTAAACGGCTATGCCTGGAGGCTTCGGAGTTGTGCTTCAGGCATCCGTGTACCGGAAAAAACCTGGATATAAGTATTGGTTTATCCGGCGACCTCAAGGATTTTCTGTCCAGCCATGATTAAATATATATTTTTGGGTTTAGTGCAGGGCTTAACCGAGTTCCTGCCGGTGAGTTCTTCAGGGCATTTGGTTATCCTACAGAGGCTCTTGGGTGTTGAAACGGATGAGATAGCTGTTTCGGTTATATTGCACCTGGGTACTTTGCTGGCGGTAATTGTTTTCTTCCGCAGGGAGATTATCGGGCTTTTCAAAGACCCGAGGCTGCTGGCCATGGCGGCAGTGGTTACGGTTATCACCGGGATAATCGGGGTGTCGGCTAAAGATTTCTTTGAAAGGCTGTTTAATTCTCCGGTGGCAGTAGGCGTTGCCTGGTTGTTTACCGGGGCCGTCCTTTTGTCCACCAGGAGGCTGGTTATGGCGGATAACCGGCGGATCAATTTGAAAGACGCCGTTTTTCTGGGGTTAGCTCAAAGCCTGGCGATCATCCCGGGGGTTTCGCGTTCGGGGATGACCATCTCCGCCTTATTTTACAGGAAAATCGAACGTGGACTCGCTTTTTCATTTTCATTCCTGGTTTCTATACCTGTAATAATGGGGGCAGCGGCCTTGGAATTCAGAAAGATAGAAGGTATCCCGAGAGCGGAATCCGGTAATTTGCTCGCCGGCTTCATCGTCAGTTTCTTGAGCGGTTTAGCCGCACTGCTGCTCTTAAGGTTGGTGATAAACAAAATGAGGTTCCATTATTTCAGTTATTACTGCCTGTTTATGGCAGCGGCAACATTGCTATTCTTAAGATGAGCATGATCGTTTTAGGCACGGTAGCCCTGGATACGGTAAGGACCCCTTTCGGTTTACGCAAGGATATTTTAGGCGGTTCAGCCGTGCATTTTTCCATGGCCGCCAGGCTTTTTACCCCGGTTAATATAGTGGCGATAGTCGGAGAGGATTTCCCCGGCAGGCACATTTCTTTCCTGAAGGCAAAAGGGCTGAACCTGGATTCCCTGATAGTTGACAGAGGAAAAACCTTCAGGTGGGAGGGGGAATATAAAGGCGATTTGAATACCGCTTTAACCTTGGATACCCGGTTGGGAGTGCTTTCGGCATTCAGGCCGGTCATCTCCAGCCAGCAGAAGGGGGTAAAGAATATCTTCCTGGCGAATGTCGACCCGGATATACAGGATTATCTTCTGCGGAAAATGCGCAGCCCCAGGCTGGTCGGCCTGGATAGCATGAATTATTGGATAAACACCAAGCGTAAAGAACTGTTCAGGCTGCTTAAGCGCGTAGATATCTATGTAGCCAATGATCAGGAAGCCCGTGCTTTGAGCGGAGAAAGCGATTTGATAAAATCTGCCAGGGCGCTCAAGAGGCACGGGGCAAAGATGGTCCTGATCAAAAAAGGCGAACACGGGGTTTTATTCTGCGGGGACAGGTTTATTTTTGCCCTGCCGGCTTATCCGGTTGAGAAGGTGGTTGATCCTACGGGCGCCGGGGATACGTTTGCCGGAGGGTTCATGGGTTATTTGGCCCGTTCCGGCAGGATAAACCCGGCGGTGGTGAAGAAAGCCCTGGCTTACGGGACAGTGGCAGCTTCTTTCAATATCGAGGGTTTTGGCCTGGACAGGACCAGGGGATTGACCCCGCGGGATTTAAATACCCGCCTGAATAGATTCAAGGATTGTTTTCTTTTTTGAAAGGAAGGAGAGCGGCTATGCTGGAAGAGAAGATTTTGAATGATTACAAAGAGGCGATGAAAGCCAGGGATACCTTGAAAAGCTCGGTATTGAGTTTTCTGCGCGCGGACATGCTTAACCAGGCGACCGCCAAGAAAAAGGATAAACTCGACGACGCGGAAATAATTACCGTGATCAAGAAACAGATCAAACAGCGTCAGGATTCCATCGAGCAGTTTACCAGGGGCAACCGGTTGGAGATGGCCGAAAAAGAGAAGAAAGAACTGGAGATGCTCAAGGCTTATCTTCCCCCCGAGTTGTCGGTCGAACAGATCAAGGTCCTGATTGAGGAATCGATCGCCTCCACGGGGGCCAGCGGGATGAAAGATATGGGCCGCCTGATGAAGGAGCTGACCGCCAAGACTTCCGGAGGGGCCGACGGTAAGCTGGTGAGCGAGCTGGTCAGGCAAAGGTTGAACGCATCTTCTTAAAATAAACCTCCAAGCCGATGTTTTCTTCCCTGAAGGTAAAACATTTCCGCATATACTGGCTGGGCATGTTCGGTTCCCTGATCGGTACCAACATACAATTTAACGCCCAGGCCTGGCTCGTTTTCCAGTTGACCAATTCCGCTTTCCTTCTTGGGCTTGTGGGGTTTCTGGGGGCCCTGCCCGTATTTACTCTTTCACTTTTCGGAGGCGTCCTGGCCGACAGGTCCAACAAGAAAAACATTCTCTTTGCTACCCAGATAATCTTCATGCTGCTGGCTTTTTTATTGGCTACCCTGGCCCAGTTGAAGATCGTCACTCCGTGGCAGATCATGCTCATTGCCCTTTCCAACGGGATCATTATGGCTTTTGACGCGCCCGCGAGGCAGTCAATAATTGTAGAGCTGGTTGGCAAAGAGCATCTTTTTAACGCGATTACTCTGAATTCCGTGGCTTTTAATTCCTCCAGGATTATCGCTCCGGCAGTTGCAGGAGTCCTTATATCGGTAATCGGCATGAGCGGTTGTTTTTATTTAAACGGGATAAGCTTCCTGGCGGTTATCGCCGCTTTATTCTGGATCAAGACAAGCAGGGGAGAGCCTAAAAAAGACAGTTCCGCGATCAGGGACCTTAAGGAAGGGCTGTCTTTTGTCGCTATCCACCGTTCTATCCTGGCCCTGGTGAGCATGCTGGCCATAGTCAGTTTGTTCGGTATATCCTATATAATGCTTATGCCTGTATTCGTCAATAACGTGCTTCATGCCGGGGTGATGAAATTCGGCATATTGATGTCGAGTGTCGGGATAGGGGCGCTGGCCGGTTCTTTGATCCTGGCAAGATTAGGGGATTTCAAGTACAAGGGCAAGGTTTTGTTCTGGTCGGTGACTATCTTTTCCGCGCTGCTTATCGTTTTTTCTTTGTCCAGGAGTTATGCCTGGTCTATAATATTACTGGTTTGTCTTGGTTGCTTAAGCGTTCCCGCCACGGCGATCATCAATACCCTGCTTCAGACTATCGTTCCCGACGCCTTCCGCGGCAGGGTGATGAGCCTTTTCATGATCACTACCAACGGGATTGTCCCGTTCGGCAGCCTGATTTCCGGCAGCCTGGCGCAGGCTATGGGAGTTTCCGCCGCGTTATTTATCTGCGGGTGCGTATGCCTTGTGCTATTTGCCTTGATTAATCTTTTGTTCCCGGAATTACGCAGGCTTTGATATATTTTATTTGCTTTATCCGCATATTTTGATAGAATTGGAGTTGGTAAGGAGGTGAAGGCAGCCATCTGTCGATTATAAAACGTCATAATACCGTATTTAGTAAATATCTTTAGAGAGGAGAAGGAAGATGAAGAAATTCTTGGTTTTTGTGTCGGTAGCAGCGGTATTCGCGGCATTGTCGGGTTGCGCTAAACATCAGGAATCCGAGGAGTTGGAGCCGGTTACCCTGGAGTCTCTGGGCGGGTCCAACCAGGCCCAGGTAGTTGCGCAGGATGTAAATGTTCCGGCCGTCGCCTCCCCGGTCCAGGCGTCTAAAGAACTTATGCCTTTGCCGCCCCAGGGCCCATATAAGCCCACGGATGTCGAAATACAGACCGCTTTGAAAAACGCGGGTTACTATGCCGGCAGCATAGACGGAAAGATCGGTCCTAAGAGCAAGAAGGCGATTGAAGACTTTCAGAGCGCTAACGGTTTGAAGGCCGACGGTAAGGTCGGGGCCAAAACCTGGGAAGTCCTGGGCAGGTATCTGAATGTTTCGTCAACACCGGAGAAAAGGTAAGCGGTAATTTCTGTCAGTGTTTTGAAAAGAATCCCAACAATTTTCTGTTGGGATTCTTTTTTTGCGGTGTTATAATATAGTCCATCATGGATAAATTCCCGGATAAATTTCTTTGGGGTGCCTCTACTTCGGCGCATCAGGTGGAAGGCGGAAATACCCATAACGACTGGTGGCTTGCCGAGCAGCGAGGCTGCCTTAAAGAGCCGTCCGGGGAGGCCTGCCGCCATTATCAGCTTTTCAGGGAAGATTTTGCCATAGCCAAAGAGATCGGCCATAACTGCCATCGTTTTTCGATAGAATGGAGCCGTATCGAACCCGAGGAAGGCCAATTCCGGGATTCGGAAATAGAGCATTACCGTCAGGTGCTGGAGGAACTTAAATCCCGGAGGATCGAACCGGTAGTTACCCTCCATCATTTTACCAATCCAGTTTGGTTCAGCAGGATGGGCGGCTGGACAAACCCGCGGCTTCAGAAATACTTCCTGCGTTTTTCGGAAAAGATTGTTTCGGAATTCGCCGGAGAGGTGAAGTTCTGGATTACCATAAACGAACCCACGGTTTATGCCTCGCATTCCTATCTTTTGGGCGTTTGGCCTCCTAAAGAATGCTCGTTGCTTAAAACCATCAAGGTTGTCTTGAATATGGCCCGGGCGCATGTGCGGGCATATCGTATTATCCATGATATCTACCGGCGTAAGGGCTTGTCCAGGCCGATGGTAAGTATAGCCGCCAACCTGCAGGCTTTCGAATATTGCCGTCCGACTCTCCGTAACAAGCTGGCGGTTTACCTGCGGCATAAATGGTATAACCGTTATTTTATCGAGAAGATTTTACGACAGAAGGCATTGGATTATATCGGGGTGAATTATTATAGCAGGAACCTGGCTGATGTAGAGGGCTGGGGGATACGGCATTTGGCCATGGATACCTGTAGGCATAATCATCATCCCTTGCCCAAGAATTCACTTGGCTGGGATATCTACCCGGAAGGATTATATAAACTCCTTATCTGGCTTAAAGGGTACGGTTTGCCCATAATGATTACCGAGAACGGGGTATGCAGCGAGGATGAAGAATTGAGATGGGATTATATACGCGGGCACCTGGAACAGACATACATGGCCATACGGGAAGGGGCAAATGTTTTAGGGTATATCTATTGGTCGCTAATTGATAATTTTGAATGGGCGCAAGGTTTTGCCCCGCGTTTCGGGCTGGTGCATATCGATTACCGGGACCAAAAACGCACGATCAAGCCAAGCGCGAGGAAATTTGCGCAGGTATGCGCAACAGGTTCAATTTAGATGGATCCCAGAGAAAAAGAATTCATTATTAAAGAGCTGCCGTTTTTCTCGGAATTGGACAGGGAAGAACTGGCGGTAATCAAATCCAGGGCGGAGATCGTCGAATACCGCAAGGGCCAGGTGATCTATGAGGAAAACTCGGGCCCAAGCGCTTTTTACTGCATTGTCTCCGGCAGGGTGCAAATCTATACCAATGACAATGCCGGGCAGCGCATGGTCCTGGAGTATTTGCATCGCGGAAAATATTTCGGCATTATTTCCCTGTTGACCAATGAGCCGCATTCGGTGAGCAGCCTTGCAATTAATGATTGCGCCATCCTGGTGATCAAAAAGGATGATTTTGATTTTGTGCTCAAGCGCATCCCCAGGCTGGCCATCGATTTGAGCCGCACACTCAGCCGCCGGCTTAAACGCAAGGATGTCCATCAAAAGAGGATATTCGAGAGCACGGTTGTTTCCGTCTTCAGTTCTTATTCCCAGGCGGGAAAGACCATTTATGCCTTGAACCTGGCGCTTAGCGTAAGCCGCGAGACCCACAAGTCGGTGATTATCCTGGATATCCTGCCTCAAGACAAAGCGCATACCCTCCCCGGGAAGCTGGAATTGAATGAGCCTAAAGTTTTTGACCTTTCTTCTTCCTGCGATGAACCTGTCTTGCCTAAAGAATACATCGCGGGAAGTAAATTTGGCATAGACTTGTGTTGTTTCTACTACCAGGACAATAACGATACATGCTTGAGGAGGTTGATCGAGGTGTTGAGTATCCTGGTAAACGATTACCATTATATCCTTCTGGATCTTCCGGCCGACATGGACCGTTCGATTATCAGCATGTTGAACCAGTCGGATCTTATCCATATATTGACCAGCCCGGATCCGGTAGACCTGAAAAGGACGAACAACCTGATCTGCCGCCTTAAAACGGATTTTAATTTCGATCCCAAGAAGATCAAGACGATCATCAACGAATATAAATTAGCGAAGATCGATTTCAGCGAGCAGTTGGAGATTCTCGGCCAGGAGATATTCGCGACTATCCCCAAGATCAAATTTGATTCCAGCCAGCGCCTGATTATTGACGAGCCGGACAGTGAATATTCCAAGGCGGTCAGGAGGATCGCCCGCCAGCTCGGGGATTGCCTCGTCGGCCTGGTGCTGGGCGTGGGCGTGGGTTACGGGTTTTGCCATATCGGGGTATTGAAAGTTATCGAGGAGGAGAAAATCCCGGTCGATATCATCGCCGGTTCCAGTATCGGTTCGCTGATTGCCAGCCTTTGGGCGGTCGGCAAGAGCAGCCAGGAAATACTCGAGGTGACCCGGGAATTCAGGGAGCCTAAACATATCTGGGGGTTGATCGATATAACCTTCCCGCGTCTCGGTTTCATCAAAGGGAATAAGCTGCGCCGTTTTCTTAAAAAGCATCTGGGGGATAAGACATTTTATGATGTCAAGCTTCCCTTGAAAATCATTGCCAGCGATGTGCGCCGGAAGGAGCCCAGGATCCTGGATAAGGGTTTACTGGTGGACGCGATAATGGCCAGTTGCTCCATGCCCGGGGTGTTTACGCCTTTTAAATTCAAGGAGGAAGTGCTTTTTGACGGCGGGGTAACTAATCCCTTGCCTACCGAGTCCCTAATGCAGATAGGGGTTAAGAAAATTATCGCCGTTAATGTCACTCCTTCGCGGGAGGATATTATGAGGCAGTTGGCGAGGCTCAAAGAAGGCATCTTGCCGGCGCAGCCGGGTTCTCCTCGGAAAGAAAATCCTGCCGGATGGCTCCAGAGGCTGAAGAACGTATTCAAATTCAATATCGTCGATATCATCTTCAGCAGCGTCGAGATCCTGCAGTCGGAAGTGGCCAAGCGTGAGGGGGAATTGGCCGATGTGGTCTTGCATCCCGATACCTCCGGGTTGTTTTGGCTGGAACTGCACAAGGCCGATGAATTCGCCAAACGCGGAGAGATCGAGGCCAGGAACAATTTGGGCAAGATCTGGCAGCTGGTCAATGAATAAATACGTATTTATCAGGGAGGAGAAATGAAGAAAAGGTCATTGTGCGTTTTGCCCGTTATCTGCTGTCTTTTACCGGTTTTTCTATACGGGTGCGCGACGGTCAAGGAGGCGGCAAAGGGGTTTGCCGGGGTATCCACTAAGGTCCTGGAGGAAGGACGCAAAGACGGATTGCGGGAATCTTTCCCTATGGGCTACTCCGACTGCTATGCCAGGGTAAAGGATATACTCGAAGAAAAGTTCAAGATGAAATCGGTAGAGGCTGACCAGGAAACCGAGGTCCAGTCTTATATATATGCCGAAGACCAGCAGAAAAATATGATCGCCATTTATCTTTCGGAGACTGATACCACTCCTGTAGGCATATTCTTCAGCAGGGGGGTAGATGGAAATACATTGGTCGAGGTATCCAGCCCGAGTACTTACGCAAAAGAGCTGATCGCCGCAAGGATATTCGGCGGGATCAAGGCCGCACTTAAGCCGGCGGCTCAAGAGAGGAAGGCAGATGCCGTCTAAACCGTTGACAATCAAAGAGTTGATAAGACAGTGCCATCGTGTGGCCAAAAGCAAAGGTTGGTGGATGGATGAGCGCAATGACGGGGAGCTTATCGCGCTTATGCACTCGGAATTGTCCGAAGCCCTGGAGGCGATGCGCAACAACGGTAAAAAAGACGATCTGGCCGAGGAGCTGGCGGATTGCTGTATCCGTATATTCGATTACTGCGGTTCGCGCAAGATTGACCTGGAAAAGGCCCTGGTAAAGAAAATAGCGTACAACAAAACCCGTCCTTTCAGGCACGGTAAGAAATTCTAATCAGATAGGGACGGTTCTTAACTCAAAGCTAAAGTGTCCCCTAAACAGGGGACAGTTTTCCTTTGTTTTGAGAACCGTCCCTAGATAACACAGGAGGAGCAATGCCGTACGACAGCAGTTTGGATGCGCAGATATTCAGCCGTTTTTGGGAGAATGATTCCGGTAAGATCGTGGTCAGCGTTTATTCGTACAATAATGGTCCGCGCAAGATTCAGATTGTCCGGGAGGTTAAAGACAGAAATGGGGAGTATTCTTTTGCCAAGCTGGGTAGGTTGACCAGGGAAGAAGCGGAAGGTACCCTGCCGTTAATTCAGGAAGCCATCAAGAATATGTAATTTAATTATGTCTGGTCCTAAGAAAAGGGAAGGTTGGGGTTCGCGTCTGGGGATAATCATGGCAGTGGCGGGTTCTGCCATCGGCCTGGGTAATTTCCTGCGTTTTCCGGCCAAGGCCGCCTCTAACGGCGGCGGGGCATTTATGATCCCTTATTTTATTTCCCTGTTTCTCTTAGGTATCCCGCTGATGTGGATCGAATGGACTCTCGGCCGCTATGGCGGAGGTTTCGGCCATGGGACTGCCCCCGGGATATTCCATAGTATCTGGCAGAAGAACCGTTTCATAAAATATTTCGGGGTAATCGGGATATTCGGTCCGCTGGTGATCTTCATCTATTACCTGTTTATCGAATACTGGACACTTGCCTATAGATTTTTCGCTCTGACCGGTAAGTACACTGCCCTGATGGACCAGGGGGCTTTGCGCAGTTTTCTGTCCGGTTTCCAGGGGCTGGAGAAAAACCAGTATTTCAACGGCATCGAAACAGCGTACGTTTTCTTCCTGGTAACTTTTTTAATCAATATCTGGGTTATCTATCACGGCATAAAGGCAGGGATAGAAAAATTCTGCAAGTGGGCAATCCCGCTTCTGTTTATTTTCGGGCTGCTGCTCATAGCCAGGGTTGTAACCTTGGGCACTCCGGATGCAAGCCGCCCGGATTGGAATGTCCTGGCTGGTTTCGGGTTCTTGTGGAATCCGGATTTTTCGGCGCTTAAGTCAGCCAGGGTTTGGCTTGAGGCGGCAGGCCAGACTTTTTTTACCTTAAGCGTGGGTATTGGTGTTATCCTTACCTACGCCAGTTACCTGAAAAAGGCCGACGATGTCGTGCTTAGCGGTCTTACCGCGGCTACTACCAATGAGCTTGCCGAAGTCATTTTCGGAGCCAGTATCGTCATCCCCGCCGCTTTCGTGTTCTTCGGTCCGGCGGATATCAAGACTATCGCCCAGTCGGGAGTATTCAACCTGGGTTTTGTGACCATGCCGATGGTCTTGAATAAGCTGCCGCTTTCGGCGGTATTCGGGTTTCTCTGGTTTTTCCTGCTCTTCCTGGCAGGGGTTACTTCTTCAGTCTCCCTGGCCCAGCCGGCTGTGGCGTTTTTGGAAGATGAATTCAACATCAACCGCAGGCGCGCGGTTACGATATTCGGGGCAGTTTCTTTTATATTATGCCAGCCGGCGGTATTCTTCCTGGGCAAGGGGGTAGTCAACGAACTGGACTTCTGGGGAGGAACGTTTTTCCTGGTTGTCTTCGCCGCGATCGAGCTGATTTTGTTTGTCTGGGTCTTCGGCATGGAATCCGCCTGGGACGAGATACACAAGGGCGCGCAGATGTCCGTCCCCCGGGTGTATAAGTTCATTATTAAATATGTTACGCCGTTATTTTTGTTCAGTATCCTGATGATGTGGTTTATCCAGGAGTGGCTTCCGATAATCATGATGAAGGGCGTAAATATAGCGGATAAGCCTTATATCCTTGGTACCCGGCTGGTTTTGTTGTTTATATTCATTGTCCTGGCTGTGCTGGTAAAGGTCGCCTGGCGCAGGAAAAAACTCAAAGAGAGAGGGGGGACATGAGGCTGGGGGGTTGGGCGTTCCTGTTTTTTTGCTGGGGGTTGATTATTGCCATGGTG
>CAZNGC010000032.1:0-11340 GCA_964572435.1 uncultured Planctomycetales bacterium
TTCCAGATCCCCCATGAGATGCAGCCGTTCCTTGGCTGGAGGGCGATCAGGTTCTGCCTTGCCCGCCCGGAGATATTTAAATTGCAGCTTCGCGCCATACTCAGGGCTTCCGTGCACGGAAACCTGAAGTTGATGTACCCGATGATTTCCGGGATAGAGGAATTGCGCCAGGCCAACGGCCTGCTTCGGGAGGCCAAGGATGAATTGAGGCAAAAAGGGATAGGATTTAACGATAAACTCCAGGTCGGGGTGATGATCGAGGTGCCTTCGGCGGCAATGACTGCGGATATACTGGCCAGGGAAGCGGATTTCTTCAGCATCGGCACCAACGATTTGATACAGTATTGCCTGGCGGTCGACCGCGGCAACGAAAAAGTGGCGTATCTTTACGAACCGGCCCATCCGGCGGTCTTGAGGATGATCAAACAGGTAATCGATTCGGCGCATCAGGCGGGGATCAAGGTGGCGATGTGCGGGGAAATGGCGGGGGAACCTTCCCTGGCGCTTATACTGCTTGGGCTGGGGCTGGATGAATTCAGCGTCCCTCCGCAGGTGATCCCGGAGCTGAAGTTTATAATCCGCGCGATAGAATTTAAAGCTGTCCAGCAGCTTGCCGATGAAGCGATGAAACTTTCAACCGGCACGCAGGTGGAGGAATTCGCCAGGGACAGGTTAACGGAGATATTGAAATAAGATGAAGGCTTTGATTCTGGCTGCCGGTTACGCCACCCGGCTCTATCCATTGACCAGGCAGTACCCCAAACCATTGCTTGAAATCAAGGGTAAGCCGATCATCAATTATATAGTTGAAAAACTGGGTTCGGTCCGCGGCCTGGACGAGGTTTATATCGTTACCAATAATAAATTCATCGGGATTTTCCGCCGCTGGATGAAGACATTCAAGTCATCCAAGAAAATTACCCTGGTTAATGATTTGACCAGGAGCAACCGGGACAGGCTTGGTTCGATAGGGGACATAGATTTCGTGATCGGTAAAAAGAAACTCGACGATGACCTTCTGGTTATCGGGGGCGACAATCTTTTCAACGGTTCTTTAAAAGGGTTTTTAAGCTCGGCGCTCAAGAATAAATCATCCGTAAGTATGGGGGTTTACAGGTTGCAGCAGAAGAAAGACGCCAGCCGTTACGGGGTTGTCAGGCTTGATAAGCGTGGCAGGATAGCCTGTTTTAAAGAAAAACCCAGCCGGCCGCAGAGCAACCTGGTGGCAATGTGTTTGTATTTTATCCCCCGCGCCTGCCTTGGTTTGGTCGGGGAATACATAAGGAACAGCAGGGACAAGATAGACGCGGCCGGAAGCTATATCGCCTGGCTCAAAGACAGGGCTGATGTCTATGGGTACGTATTTGAAGGGTTTTGGTTCGATATAGGCGACCATAAGTATTTAAATGCGGCAAAAGAGAAGCTTGCTAATTAAAAATACGAGGAGGGAGCATGTCGGTGCGGAAACATTATTTTTCTTCGGAGTCGGTAACTGAAGGTCATCCTGATAAGCTGTGCGATCAGATTTCTGATGGGGTTTTGGACGCCTGCCTGAAAAACGACCCTTACGCGCGCGTTGCCTGCGAGACCTATGTAACTATGGGGCTTTTGATCGTAGGCGGCGAGATAACCACCCGCGGCTTCATACATGTGCATGAGATCTGCAGGGATATTATCGAAGAGATTGGTTATAACCATCCTAAATACGGTTTTGATTTCCACACCTGCGCTATACTTAACGCCATTCACTCCCAGTCTCCGGATATTTCGCAGGGGGTGGACGCCGGCGGGGCGGGGGACCAGGGTATAATGTTCGGTTATGCCTGCAAAGAAACGAAGGAATTGATGCCCTTGGCGCTTACTTTGGCGCAGAAACTTTCCATGCGCCTGACGGAAGTGCGCAAGGAGAAGATACTGGATTATCTCGGACCCGACGGCAAGACACAGGTGACCGTGGAATACGAGAATGACGAGCCGGTGCGCGTGGATTCCGTGGTATTGGCTTCCCAGCATACCGATAGCATCTTGGATAAAAGCGGAAAACGTATTACTGAAAAGGCGCGGCGTGAAATAATCCGCGAAGTTGCCGGGCCTATTCTTAAAGGATGGGCGGACAAGGATACGAAATATTTCGTCAACCAGACCGGGAAATTCGTTATCGGCGGCCCGCAGTCGGATACCGGGATGACCGGCAGGAAGATAATCGTGGATACATATGGCGGAGCTGTCGCGCATGGCGGCGGGGCGTTTTCCGGCAAAGACCCGACCAAGGTCGACCGTTCCGCAGCTTATATGTGCCGCTATATCGCCAAGAATATCGTTGCCGCCGGTTTAGCCGGGAAATGCCTGGTGCAATTGGCTTATGTTATCGGCCGGGCCGAACCCCTGTCGGTTATGGTCAAGACTGAAGGGACATCGGTCATTCCGGAAGATGGTTTAGTTAAGCTTGTGCGCAGGAACTTTCAGCTTACCCCGAAAGGGATTATCGATTCACTGAACCTGCGTCGTCCTATATACAGGAAGACTGCCAGTTACGGCCATTTCGGCAGGCCGGACCCGGAGTTTACCTGGGAGAAGACGGATAAGGCGCAGGAATTGAGAAAACAGGCAGCTAAAGTATAAGTCTAAATATAGGAAAGGGCGATAAAACAGATGAATTATGATATCAAGGATATAAAGTTAGCCGGGAAAGGTGCTTTAAGGATAGAGTGGGCAGCCAAGAATATGCCTGTGCTCGGCCTGATCAGGGAGAGGTTTTCCAGAGAGAAGCCATTGAGAGGGTTGAAGATCGCCTGCTGCCTGCATGTAACTACCGAAACGGCGGTCCTGGCCGACGTGCTGAAATCCGCGGGGGCGGATGTGTACCTTTGCGCCTCTAACCCGCTTTCCACCCAGGATGATGTGGCTGCTTCCCTGGTAAAAGATTCGAAAATGAAGGTTTTCGCGGTCAAAGGTGAGGACACCAGGACGTATTATAGCCATATAAAATCCGCTTTATCGGTTAAGCCAGATATCACCATGGATGACGGGGCTGATCTGGTCAGCACTATCCATCAGCGTTCGGTTAAAGAACACGCCAATATCATTGGAGGCACGGAAGAGACTACTACAGGCGTGATCCGCCTGCGGGCTTTGGCCGCGGAAGGAAAATTGCGCTATCCGATTATCGCGGTCAACGACGCCATGACCAAACATCTTTTCGATAACCGTTATGGAACCGGTCAATCGACGCTTGACGGGGTAATCCGTTCGACCAACAAGCTGGTTGCCGGATCGAATTTTGTAGTCTGCGGATACGGCTGGTGCGGAAAAGGCACGGCCATGCGCGCCAAGGGCCTGGGTGCCAAGGTGATTGTGGTGGAGGTTGACCCTTTGCGCGGCCTGGAGGCGACGATGGATGGTTTCCGGGTCATGCCGATCAAGGAAGCCGCCAGGATCGGAGACATCTTTGTTACGGTGACCGGCGATATCAATGTCATCCGTAAAGAACATTTTAACCTGATGAAAGACGGCGCGATCGTCGCCAATTCCGGGCATTTCAACGTGGAGATAGATATCCCCGGACTGGAGAAGATCGCCAGGTCCAAAAGGGCGACCCGCGATTTCGTGGATGAATATACTTTAAGCGGTAACCGCAAGATTTATGTTTTGGGCCAAGGCCGACTGATCAATTTGGCTGCTGCCGAGGGGCATCCGGCAAGCGTGATGGATATGTCTTTTGCCAATCAGGCTTTTTCCGCCGAGTATATGGCCGGAAATTACCGTAAACTGCGTAAGCAGGTTTATACCGTCCCGGAATCGATAGACAGGAATATCGCCGGGCTCAAGCTTAAATCCATGGGGATAAGGATAGATACGCTTACCGCTGAACAGAAGAAATACCTGGCCAGTTGGGAGATGGGTACATAAAAAGAATGTAGCATGCGGGGAGATAGAGGGCGCATATGGCGATGAAAAGAATAGCGGTATTGACTACCGGAGGGGATGCCCCGGGGATGAATCCGGCGATCCGTTCCGTCGTGCGTTACGGCATACACCAGAAACTCGAGGTGATGGGGGTTTTCCGCGGTTGGTGGGGCCTGATCAATGAGGAACTCAAGGTTTTGAGCCATCGTTCTGTCTCCGGGATCATCAATCAGGGAGGGACTATCCTGAAATTTTATTTTGACGACGAAGAGAAACCCCGGCTGCGCGGAGTTTAAAACCGAAGAAGGCCAGAAGCGCGCGTATGAAACGATCAGGAAATACGAGATCGACGGGCTGGTAGTAATCGGCGGAAACGGTTCTTTTACCGCCGCCCATGAATTTTATGGCAGGTATAAGGTCCCCGTAGTCGGGATAGCCGCTTCCATCGACAACGATATTAACGGTATTGATTACAGCATAGGCACGGATACCGCGGTGAATACCGCGCTGGAGGCGATCGATAAGATACGCGATACCGCTACCAGCATGGAGAGGATTTTTGTAGTCGAGGTAATGGGCAGGGATTCCGGTTTTATCGCCCTGACGGTCGCCCTTGCCGGAGGATGCGAAGATGTAATTATCCCGGAAAAAGAATTTGATTTGCAGCAGATCTGCCACGGGATCGTCCACGGAAACCTGCTCGGCAAGATGAGCTGGATTATTGTGGTTGCCGAAGGCGCAGGCAAGGCGGAGGACATCGCCAGGCAGATTACCGAAACTACGTCGCTGGATACGCGGGTGGTTGTGCTTGGCCACGTGCAAAGGGGCGGCAGGCCTACCGCCGTCAGCCGGGATCTGGCGATCAACCTCGGCAAGATCGCCGTCGATTGCCTGCTGGAAGGAAAAACCGACATTGCCGTAGGTTATGGCTGCGGGAAGATGGCTGAAGTCGGTTTTGAGACCGCGATAAAGAAAAAAGACCTGAAGATCGAACATTTATTTAACCTGGTTAAAACGTTAACATAAAGGAGGATTAAGTAACATGGGAAGAAGACCGCTTGATATTGATAAGATTGTGTTGGAGCTGGTTTTGGCAGAGGATGCCGCGGCCAAAAAGAAACTCGCGAAGAAAATCCTGGATATAGCTTACAAGAAAGGGGTGTATCCCTCCAGTATCCATGATTATTATATGGCCCGGGGCAGAGAAGAGTTTAGCGGCTCTACCGTTCCGGCGATAAATTTGCGCAGTCTGACTTATGACCTGGCGCGGGCGATATTCAGGGTAGGCAAAAGGAACGACGCCAAGGCCTTCATATTCGAGATTGCCAAGAGCGAGATGGGTTATACTGCCCAGCCGCCGGTAGAATTTTCAGCGGTGATCCTGGCCGCCGCGGTCAAGGAAAACTACAGCGGCCCGGTATTTATCCAGGGGGACCATTTCCAGGCGAACGCGAAGAAATACAAGGAGAACCCGGAAAAAGAGCTGGAATCTTTGCAGGCCCTGATTACCGAAGCGGTGGGGGCCGGTTTCTATAATATCGATATCGACTCCTCGACATTGGTAGATTTGAGCAAGCCGAAAGTAAAGGATCAGCAATACGCTAACTATGAAGTGTGCGCCAAGCTTACCCAGTTCATCCGCCGCATTGAACCCAAAGGGGTGACTGTTTCCGTAGGCGGGGAAATCGGGGAGGTCGGGCATCAGAATTCCACGCCGGATGATTTGCGCGCGTTTATGGAAGGCTTTAAGAGCCGTCTGCGCAAGGGGCTTACCGGCATAAGCAAGATTTCTATCCAGACAGGGACTTCCCATGGCGGGGTAGTCCTGCCGGACGGATCGATCGCCCAGGTGAAACTGGATTTCGATACATTGAAGAACCTCTCCGCTCTGGCGCGCAAGGAATTCGGCTTAGGCGGGGCGGTCCAGCACGGGGCTTCGACTTTGCCGGAAGAGGCATTTCACAAATTCCCGGAGTGCGAGACATGCGAGGTGCACCTGGCTACGCAGTTCCAGAACATGATTTATGATTCCAAGCATTTTCCTGCGGACTTGAAGAAAAAGATTTACGAGTGGTTGAAGGTTAACGCCGCTTCCGAGGCAAAGCCCGGGGAGACCGAAGAGCAGTTTTTCTATAAGACCAGGAAGAAAGCCCTGGGCGCTTTTAAGAAAGAGATCATGACCTTGCCGTCTGATGTGCGCGATGCAATAGCCGGTGAGATCGAGGCGAAGTTTGATTTCCTGTTTAAACAGCTGAACGCCGTGAAGAACGCCAGCCTCGTGGATAAATATGTCGCTTTAAAGAGGGTGATTGTGCGTAAACGTCATAATGCCGCGGACGTTGTTCACGACGGAGAAGGCGCGGACTAGCAAATCAGGGACGGTTCTCAACTCAAAGCAGAACTGTCCCCTAAAAAAGGGACACTTTTCCTTTGGTTTGAGAACCGTCCCTAGTGAGGAGTGATTATGCGTTCAGATCAGATAAAAAAAGGCTTGGAAAGGGTGCCGCACCGCGCGCTTTTGCACGCGACCGGCCTTTCGCGCAAGGATTTTAAACGTCCTTTCATCGGGGTAGCCACATCTTTTACCGACTTAATCCCCGGGCATGTCGGTATGCGCGACCTGGAGAGGTTTATCGAGCGCGGCGTCTGTTACGGAGGCGGAGTGCCGTTTTTCTTCGGCATCCCCGGTATCTGCGACGGGATAGCTATGGGCCATTTGGGGATGTGTTACCCGTTGGCTTCCAGGGAACTTATCGCGGATATGATCGAGACGGTTTGCAATGCCCATCAGCTTGACGGTATAGTCTGCCTGACTAACTGCGATAAGATTACTCCCGGTATGATCATGGGGGTTTCGCGCCTGAATATACCGGGGATAATCATTACCGCCGGGCCGATGATTTCCGGGCATTATAATAAAAGGAAGCTGGCTTTTGTGCATGATACTTACGAGGGAATGGGCAGGGCGAAGAAGGGGGATATTTCCCAGAAAGAATTGACCTGTCTGGAAATGGAGGCCTGCCCGGGCCAGGGTTCATGCCAGGGGTTGTATACGGCAAATACCATGGCTTGCCTTACCGAGACCTTGGGGATGTCCATTCCCGGATGTGGCACAGCCCTGGCAGGATCCGCCAAGAAGCGCAGGATCGCCGAGGCAAGCGGAGAACGGATCGTGGATTTAGTCAGGCAGGATGTCCGCCCGCGGGATATCATCACGCGTAAATCCCTGGAAAACGCGATTGTCGTGGATATGGCATTAGGAGGCTCAAGCAATACAGTCTTGCATCTTATGGCGATCGCCCATGAGGCGGGGATTGAGTTGGACCTTAAGACTTTCGACAGGATCAGCAAGAGTGTCCCGCACATCACAAATCTTGAGCCTGCCGGAGAGCATTTTATGGAAGATGTCGAATACGCAGGAGGAATCCCTGCGGTGTTAAAGCGCCTGAAGCCTAAATTGCATAATACGCTCAACGTAAGCGGGGAGAAAACATTTGAGATTGCCGATAAAGCCAGTATATTCGATGATTCGGTAATCCGGACATTCGAAAACGCTTACCATAAACAGGGGGGCATAGCCGTTCTTTACGGCAATCTTGCTCCTTCCGGAGCGGTTGTAAAACAGTCCGGGGTAAGCGGAAAAATGATGAAGTTTACCGGCAGGGCCAGGGTATTCAACCGGGAAGAAGAGGCGATGCAGGCGATAATGGGAAATGAGATCAAGGCGGGCGACTGTATAGTTATCCGTTATGAAGGTCCTGCCGGAGGGCCGGGAATGCGCGAGATGCTCGCTCCCACGGCCGCTATCGTCGGCCTGGGTTTGAGCGATTCGGTAGCCCTGATTACCGACGGGCGTTTTTCCGGGGGGACTAAAGGCCCGTGCATAGGCCATATATCTCCGGAGGCTTCAGCCGGCGGGCCGATTGCAATAATCAAAGACGGTGATACAATAGTTATCGATATCCCCGCGCGCTCGATCGAGGTAAGATTAAGCCAGGCTGAAATTAAGAAGAGGTTCAAGCACTGGAAGCCGGTTGAGCCGAAGATAAAAACAGGTTATCTCTGGCGCTATCAACGGATGGTGACCAGCGCGGATAAAGGGGCGGTGTTAAAATAAAGATGAAAATGACAGGTTCGCAGATACTTCTGGAGTGTTTGAAGCGCGAGGGGGTGGAGGTGGGCTTCGGCTATCCCGGAGGCCAGATCCTGCCTACTTTCGACGCTTTGTACGGATATGAGGGTTTTAAATTCATTCTTACCCGCCATGAACAGGGCGCGGCGCATGCTGCCGACGGTTATGCCCGCGTTACGGGCAAGGTCGGGGTTTGTATTTCCACCAGCGGCCCGGGTGCGACTAATCTGGTTACCGGTATTGCCAATGCATTTATGGATTCTATTCCCATGGTTGCTATTACCGGGCAGGTCCCGACATCGTTGATAGGCAACGACGCTTTTCAGGAAGCCGATATTACCGGGATCACCCGGCCGATCACTAAGCATAATTATCTGGTCAAGGATATCAAAGACCTGGCCGGTATCGTGCGCGAGGCTTTTTATATCGCCTCCAGCGGCAGGCCAGGCCCGGTGCTTATCGACTTGCCTAAGGACGTGCAGGTGGCCCAGGCGGAATTTGTTTGGCCGGATGAACCAAGGCTTAGGAGTTATAACCCGAGGTACGAAGGCCACCCCGGCCAGATTAAGCGCGCGGCCAAATTGATCATGGAATCAAAAAAGCCTATCCTTTATGTGGGCGGCGGCGTGATTTCTTCCGGCGCTTCGGAGAGCCTGGCGCTTCTGGCGGATAAAATACAGGCCCCGGTGACCTGGACCCTGATGGGCATAGGCGCGTTCCCCTCGGCGCACAAACAATCGCTGGGCATGCTGGGAATGCATGGGACGGCTTATGCCAATCACAGTATCATGGGCGCCGACCTGATTATTGCCGTAGGCGCGCGTTTCGACGACCGGGTAACCGGCCGGCTGGACATGTTTGCCCAGAACGCCAAGGTAATCCATATAGACATTGATCCTTCTTCGATCAGCAAGAACGTGAAGGTGCATATTCCCATCGTCGGCGACGCTAAAGATGTCATCGATGAATTGATCGCTCAAATCAGCCGCAGCCCGGAAATATCCGAATGGTTGAGGTATGTAGATGGGTTGAAAAATAAATACCCTATGTGTTATAAAGATAAAACAAAGATACTGCCGCAGTACGTGATCCAGCAGATAGACGAGGTTACCGGAGGAGAAGCGATTATCTGTACCGAGGTCGGACAGAACCAGATGTGGGCTGCCCAGTGGTATAATTACTCCAAGCCCCGGACATTTGTTTCTTCCGGCGGACTGGGTACTATGGGATTTGGTTTCCCGGCGGCGATCGGGGCCAAGCTCGGAGGCCCGGAAAAGATAGTTTTCAACGTGGCCGGAGACGGTTCCATCCAGATGAATATCCAGGAATTGGCTACCTGCGTGCAGAACAAGATTAACGTGAAGGTGGCGATCCTGAATAACGGGTGTCTCGGGATGGTCCGCCAGTGGCAGGAGCTTTTTTACAACCGCCGCTATTCCCATACGCCGATCAGCAGCCCAGATTTCGTGAAGCTTGCGGAAAGCTACGGAGCGGTTGGCATACGGGTGAG
The DNA here is from genome assembly GCA_964572435.1 of uncultured Planctomycetales bacterium. Taxonomy (GTDB): domain Bacteria; phylum Omnitrophota; class Gorgyraeia; order Gygaellales; family Profunditerraquicolaceae; genus UBA6249. The sequence goes on from CAZNGC010000032.1 coordinate 9,549, forward strand.
CAGAAAAGAAGAAGTTAAGCCGGCTTTGCAGCGCGCGATCGAAACGGACAACACGGTTTTTATCGATTTCCTCATCGAAGAAGAGGAAAACGTCTTTCCGATGGTGCCCGCCGGCGAGGCAATTAACAATATTCTTGGAGGCCTGGCGTAAGATGAGGCATACGATTTCGGTATTAGTGGAAAATAAATTCGGCGTCCTGGCGCGCATCGCCGGGCTTTTCAGTGCCCGCGGATACAATATTGCTTCTTTGGCCGTAAGCGAGACCCTGGACCCGGAGGTTTCTTATATGACCATCGTGGTTGAGGCCAAGGACGAAAAAGTCCTTGAGCAGATCAATAAGCAATTGAATAAACTGATAGACGTTATCACGGTGACCGATTTCACCAAAAAGGAACATGTCGACCGGGAGTTGGTCCTGGCCAGGGTAAGCTATTCCCAGAAAGACAAGGCAAAGCTGGAGGCTATTTTTGCTAAGTTCGTGGGAAAGATAGTTCATCACAAGGCGGATACGGCGATTATCGAAGCAGTGGGTAACCAGGAGCAGATCAAGGCGCTTCTGGCGGAATTAGATAAATTCGGTATAAAAGAGCTGGTGAGGACAGGAAAGTTAGCAATTAGCAATTAATAATCAGGGACGGTTCTCAAAACAAAGCTAAACTGTCCCCTACTAGGGGGACACTTCTGCTTTGGGTTGAGAACCGTCCCTAAAGAGGAGGAATAAATGGCAAAGATTTATTATGACAATGACGCGGATTTGAATTTATTGAAGGATAAGACGGTGGCGATCATCGGCTACGGGATACAGGGCAGGGGGCAGTCTTTATGTTTGCGTGATTCGGGAGTGAGGGTGGTGGTTTCGGAAATGGAAGGCACTCCCAATTTCGAATTGGCCAAGAAAGACGGATTTACTCCGGTAAGCGCCGCCGAGGCGGCCAGGGCAGCGGATATCATCCAGATCCTTACCCAGGACCATGTGCAGGCCAAGGTTTATAATGAAGCGATCAAACCGAACCTTAAAAAAGGAAAGGCGCTTTGTTTTTCCCATGGATTCAATATTCGTTTCAGGCAGATCAAACCGCCGAAGAATGTGGATGTCTTTATGGTCGCTCCTAAAGGCCCGGGCGCGTTAGTGAGGAAGATGTATGAAGAGGGCAAAGGAGTCCCTTCCCTGATCGCGATTTACCAAGATGCCACGGGACAGGCCAAGGACCTGGCGCTTGCTTATGCCAAGGCGATAAAGGCCACTACCGCCGGCGTTATCGAGACGACTTTCGACGAGGAAACGGAGACCGACCTTTTTGGAGAACAGGCAGTCCTTTGCGGAGGCGCCAGCGAATTGATCAAAGCCGGCTTCGATACCTTGATAGAAGCGGGTTATCAACCGGAGATAGCTTATTTCGAAGTCCTCCACGAGCTGAAATTGATTACCGACCTGATCCAGGAGCGCGGTATTTCCGGTATGCGCAGGGGGGTATCGAATACCGCCTGCTACGGCGATTTAAGCCGCGGGCCGAGGATCATTACCCAGAGGACCCGCAAGGAGATGCAGAAGATCCTCAAGGAGATCAAGAGCGGAAAGTTCGCCAGGGAATGGATCAAGGAGAACGAGACCGGGCGCAAGAATTTCGACAGCCTGCTTAAAGCTGGAGACGAGCATTTGATCGAGAAGGTGGGCAGGCAGTTGAGAGAGATGATGCCCTGGATGAAGAAATAAGTTTACAAGTTGCGAAATTGTATTTTGCGGGGCCTGTCTTGGGTATTTTCTTGCGCTAAATGCGCTGCGAAAATACC
>CAZNGC010000033.1:0-10801 GCA_964572435.1 uncultured Planctomycetales bacterium
GGCGGGCATAAACAAAAAACAGCGCGGAGGCGACAAGTACCAGGATACAGGTCAAGATAATCAATTTAGCGTGTATGCGCATACATGGCCTTTCTCGGATAAAATAAAAACTCAAACCTCCCGCGCCGGAAAGCGCAAGAAGTTTGAGTCAAAGCTGTCAGATTGCACGAGGAATCTTTCGTTCCACCGGACAAATCATTTTCACCTTGGTTTTAAGTTTTGTTTCAATATAACATACAAACCTTCAAACCTCAAGACGTATTTTATATATCTCCATACGGGAGTTGAAGTTATAGAATGATCAGGCTTTTGCCGGCTTGAATACCGCGATTGCTTCCAGCGCGAGCAAAAAGGATAGCAGCAAAAGGATGACTCCGATAAAACCGACCAGGCTGAACTGGTACTGGAAAACCAGTATTAATAACGACCAGAGTGTCATTACCAGCATGAAAACCATCGGCAGCGCCACAAACCAGAAAGGCTTGCCTTTTTTCTTCAACCATACGCTGGCCACCATCAGCGCCAGGCCGGCCATCAGCTGGTTAGTGGCGCCGAATACCGGCCAGATGATCTTCCATGCCGGGACGATGTTGCCCGACGCGTCTTTTAAGCTGACCAGGACGAATACGGCCGGCAGGAAAAGCGTAGCAGCGGTTGCCGCATAACGCGAACCTTTAGCCTCCATATTGAAAAACTCCTGGAAGATATACCTGCCTAAGCGGGTAGCTGTATCCAGAGTAGTCAGTATAAAGGTAGACAAGGCCAGGATGCCGAAGGAATTACCGTATCTTTCCGGTATGCCGAAGACTGAAAGGAACCTGGCCATTCCCGCCCCGTAAACTGCAAGCGGAGCTGCCTTGGCCAGGGGATCGTCTTTACCTATCATCATTATTGTGGTAAGCGCGATTACCGCCACAAGCCCCTCTACCAGCATCGCTCCATAACCTATCGGCAAAGCCTGGCTTTCTTTCTTGATTTGTTTGGAAGATGTCCCGCTGGACACAATCGAATGGAACCCGCTGATAGCCCCGCAGGCAACCGTAACGAACAAAAACGGGAACATCGGGCCTATGTCCGATGAATTCCACCCGGTAAATGCCGGGTATTTCAGGGAATACCCTCCTAAAACAATCCCCAGGAAGCCCCCGAGAATAGAACCGTACAGCAGAAAACTGGAAAGATAATCCCTTGGCTGCAAAAGCACCCAGACCGGGACCACGGAGGCGACAAAACAATAGGCGAGTAAGATAATATTCCAGCTCTTTGCGCTGTCCCCAAGAATAACCGGCAGCTTCTCCAGCGGCGCCTTCTGGCCGAGCCATACACATAAAAAGAGCAGGATGACGAATATCGCGCTGGCCCAGGGCAGCGGAATCTTAAAGCGGTAAATCGATAAACCGAAACCAACAGCCAGTAAGACAAAAAGTACGGAAGAAGTAGCCACTCCCCCGTCAGCTTTAAAGGCAGAGCCGGTCAAATCCGTAAATACCGTCAGCACGTAAACCAGGGTAAGCCAGATAAAAACCAGCAGCAGGCGGTAAGCTCTCGGCGACATATACGTATTGGCGATTTCGGCAATCGACCTGCCGCGGTTACGCATGGAAATGACAAGGCATGAAAAATCATGCAGGCCGCCGATAAATATGGAACCGGCGATTACCCACACCCAGACCGGCAGCCAGCCAAAGGCCAGCCCGGCGATGATCGGGCCCAGCACAGGCCCTGCCCCGGCAATCGAGGAAAAGTGGTGCCCGAACAAGACCGGCGCGGGCGCGGGTACAAAATCCACCCCATCGTACATAGTCTTTGAGGGAGGGGGGTTGCGGTCATCCAGGCCGAAGAATACGGAAAGGAACTTCCCGTACTTCAAATACCCCAGCCAAAGCAACGCAACGGCAATGATAAAAATAATTGCAACCATAATAACCTCTTGAAATAAAAACTTCCTAAACAACTGCCACAAAACCAGGGACTGCCGCTATGGAACAATAGATAAAAAAGCTGACTGCCTGATTTCTCATGCATACCGGCGGACTTAAATGCTTATGACTTGATTAACGACCCGCGGAAGATAAAGAAAGCTGCGGCTAAAATGCATATGGCCGCCCAAAGATAATCCTTCTTCAGCCCTTCTTTCATATAAAAAACGCAAAACGGCACGAATACGGAAAGGGTGATCAGTTCCTGCAGGATCTTCAGCTGTCCCAGATTCATTACCTGATGGCCGATCCTGTTAGCCGGGACCTGCAGCAGATACTCGAACAAAGCCACTCCCCAGCTAAGCAGGGCGGCAATTATCCAGGGTTTATTATTATAATTCTTCAGATGCCCATACCAGGCAAAAGTCATGAACATGTTGCTGCAAACCAGCATTAAAGTAGTGACAATAAACTTATTCATAATAATCCTTTTTGAGAAATACTCCGGGTCAAAAGCTGGCGGCTATATTGCTGTCGACGACAGAAACAGCCTTAAGCGTGCCGTCGGCTGCCTTATAATACTGCACGGTCACGGTATCGTCGGATTCCAAATCGTCAAGCATGATGTCATCTATGCCGCGCTGGATCTTAGCACCTTCGGGCACAAAAAATCTCATCTGCTCAATACCATCGGATACGATCAAAAGCGAAGCAATAGAATCCACTTGCGTGACAATCCCCTGTTTGGAAAACGTCTGGGGCATCCCCTCGGATTCCTGGCAGATCCCCGCAGCGGGGAAAACCGTAAAAACAATCAAAAGAAAAAGGCGCAGCAATCTATTCATAATGCCTCCTTGGTCATACCAGCCTTTCCATCTCCGGATTCTTCCGCTTTCTTCTTCGATTCTTCAGCTATCAAGTCTTCCTTCTCTTTAACCGCCTTGTCCACTTCGGCAAGCAAGCCCATATCCCCGCCCTTAAATCCCAACGCCAAACCACGGCCTACTCCGTCCAATACCACACCGGCTGCCTCGCCGGGCTTGACTCCCGAGCCAACCAGCTCCAAAACAGCTTCAAGGCAAGCATTAAGGTCAGTCCCGGATATCCCACTGGAAGATATGCTAAAGACCAAACCCGCCAAATCGCTCTTATCCACCCCCTCTTGCAGCAATTTCATCAAGGTCGAAGAAGACAATTGCATGTCCTTGGCCGGAAGCCTCGAATTCAACAATTGCCTCCTTAAGTCTTCGAATGCGACATTAACGTCCGCCTCCTGGGCGCAAATACGGCACAAGCAAGCGCTTACTGATAAAAATAACAACGCAGCAGCAAACAGGGGAATCTTCATGCGAACCTCCTTGCCTACCAGCCGGTTTACAGGATACCTAAAACAAGCTTTAACGCAGAGAACTTATCTCCTGCTCAAACATCCAGGTTACCTTGTCTTTCAGGGAATCCCATTCTCCGCGGCTCAATATTTCAAGGGCCAGCTTATCGTTTTCAAAAATCTGGGTATCGCCGTCAAAATACCGCAGGGCAAAAAGATACCTTCCTGAATAATTGTATTTCCTGTTCAGGACCAGGGCCATAGTAAAATTCTCCCGGCCATGCTCCTTGTTAGAATGCTCAACCACAAACCCGAGCAGGTAATCTTTTCTTATGAGCAGCGGGACAGCCATATTGAACTTCTGGTCAACGTCGCTTGACTTACTTTCCATGAAATCCAGCCGGGGCATCTCTTTAAGAAACAGGTAATCGTCAAATTCCTCAAAAGGACCGTACCTGCGGAAAGAAGGATCGAGGATATACACCTGCCTGCTTTTTGCAATACTGGTGATCCGCAAAACGATATGCGAGGCCTTGGGGGTAAGAAAATACCCCGATTGGCTGGCGGTCAGGAAATCTATCCTGTAATCCTTATCGAATATGCGGCTGATCTTGTCCGCCGTATAAGCCGCCAGCTCCCCGCACGTACCATACCTGCCTTCGTTCAAAATCAATTCTCCCTTCTCGTCGAACCTGTGCACATTATGCAATACCCACTTCCCTTCGTCGAAATTCAAGGTCAAATAGGCATCCTTGTCCGTAAACATCTGGATACCGGAATACCTCAATGGCCTGATTATCCTTTCGATTTCCTCGGCATGCGGGAGAACCGCGGAAGGCTGCCCAAAGTTCAACCTCACTATCCCCTTTTCCTCCAAGGCATAAACACCCAGGATAACAATACACGCCAGGGATAAAAATAATAAAACCCGCAGCACCATTATCTTTCTTAACAAAACAGATTTTTCTTCCTGCGTAATATCCCGAACCACACAGCCTCCTGATATTTTATATTCTAACCAACACTCTTATTTATGGATATCATATCATATTTAACCGGAATACGCACCCGAAAATGGGTTTCAGGCCATCCTCTTGCTAAACCTTAACGTGCTCATGGTAATCACGAAAATGCCGATAACCAGGAGGATAACGTAATTGGACCACAATATGTCCATACCCACGCCTTTCAGGAATATTCCCCTGATCACGACCAGGTAATAGCGCATGGGGTTGACTAAAGTACAATACTGGACGATCTCGGGCATATTGGCTATCGGGTAGGCGAACCCGGAAAGAAGCAAGGTCGGCATATAAAACAGGAATACCGACATCATCGCTTCCTGCTGGGTGGAAGAAATGGTGGAAATAAACAAGCCGATACCCAGGGTGGTAAACAGATACACCATGGTGGCAAGCATCAGCAGCATCAGGCTGCCTCGGAACGGGATATGAAACCAGAATATACCGAAAGAGGTGATCAGGATAGTCTGGATAATGGCGATTACGCCGAAAGGCAGGATCTTGCCGAAGATAAGCTCAACCGGCCGCAAGGGGCTGACGATAAGCTGTTCCATCGTGCCTATCTCTTTTTCCCGGACTATCGCCATCGCGGTCAAAAGAAGAGACATGATCGTGACGATCGAAGCGATGACCCCGGGCAGGTAGTAATTGCGCGAAATCAGGTTCTCGTTAAACCAGGCGCGCTCCCTGAGCTCGACCTCCGGGATACGCATTTGCTTGCCTAAAGAAAGCACGTCTGCCTTAAGCAGGCCGTACTGGTAATTGCTCACGATTGTCCCCGCGTAACCGTTGATGATCATCGCGGTATTCGAATCCGTGCCGTCGAGAGCGATTTGCACGCTGGCGTCTTTGCCTGCCTGGATATCCCTGCCGAAACCGCGGTCGATGCGCAGGACAGCGCTGACCAGGCCTTTATCCAGCATGTGGTTCTGGTCATCCTGGGTATAAATATAATACTTGGGGATAAAATACTTTGAATAAGTGAACATATGCAGGAGCTGGCGGCTTTCCTTGGTATTGTCCTGGTCAAAAATGGCGGTAGGGATGAAATCGATATCCTTGTTGGCGGCATAACCGAAAAGGATTATCTGCAGGATCGGAGAAATGAAGATTATCGTCTTCATCCTGGGGTCGCGCAGCACCTGTTTGAATTCCTTGATCAATATGGCTTTAAGCCTTTCAAGCATCAGAATACCTTCTTCCTGAATTTCCTTATCGTGAAAAAGAACATGAACGAGGCGAATACCAGCAGGAAAAGCGCCTCATCCCACATTTCGTCAAGCCCGTTGCCTTTCAGGAACAGCCCGCGCAGGATAATGATGTAGTAACGCGCCGGGATCAGGTAAGTCACCGCCTGCACCGCCTGCGGCATATTGAATATCGGATAAATGAACCCGGACAAAAGCATGGTCGGGATAAAAGTGGTGAGGGTGGCAAGCTGGCTGGCCAAGAGTTGCGTCCTGGCTACGGTAGAAATGAAAATACCCTGCGAAAGCGCGCCGGTTAAAAACAGCGTGCTCAAGAAGATAAGCCAGCCGTAATTCCCCCGGAAAGGCACCCCGAAGAGGAACCTGGCGATCAATACCCCCACAAAAAGATCGAAGAACCCGATCACGAAATACGGAATAAACTTGCCGATCATCAACTCCGGGGCCTTTACCGGCGTGGAGATCAACTGTTCCATCGTCCCCCTCTCCCACTCCCTGGCCACGCATATAGAGGTAAGCAGGGCGGCGATGATCATGATGATCATCGCGATGACCCCGGGAACGATAAACCACCTGCTGTTTAACCCCATATTGAACCATATCCTTGAACGCAGCTCCATTTTCCGGGAGGATGAAACTCCGTGAGCGGAAAGAGTGTTAGCCAATAACTCCGTGTTATACCTGCCGACTACCGAACGCACATAGCCCATGGCGACAGTAGCGGTATTCGAATCGCTCCCGTCGACCAGAAGCTGCACCGTCGAGGCCTTCCCCGAATCGAGGAGGCGCGAAAAATCCTTCGGGATGATCAGCGCCATCATCGCCTGGCCGCCGTCGAGCATCCTCTGGATATCACGGTAATTATCCGTGTATTTGATTATCTTGAAATATTTGGAATTCTTGAAATTGAGCAGGAAGTCCCGCGCAACCTTGCTGGAGGCGTCCTGGTTCCAGACAACCGTTTGTACTTTATCGATATCCAGAGACAGGGCATAACCGAATATCAAAAGCAACAGTACAGGTATGAATATGGCCAGGGAAAGCGAGCGCGGGTCCCGGCGGATCTGGATAAACTCCTTATTGGATATGGCGAGAATTCTTTTTAAGCTCATTTTTCTTTATGCTCGGCGTCGTAATTCTCCACCAGGGAAACAAAAACATCCTCCAGGGACGCCTTGATCCTGTTCACGCTGTAACCACCGGCACCCTGGCTGTCAAAAAGATTCTTTATCTCCGCGCAGGCTTTCTGCGCGTCATAAACCACAGCGTGGATATTCACCCCGAAAAGGGCCGTCTCCTTGACCGCCTCCAGGACGGACACCTTCTCCAGCCAGTTTTCGGCATGCGGCAGGGCAATCTCGAGTATCTCATGTTTCATGATCCTGGTCTTCATCTCTTCGGGAGAACCCATGGCGATCATCGTGCCGTGATAGATCATCAGAAGCCGGTCGCAGTTTTCCGCTTCGTCCATATAATGAGTGGTCACGAAGATCGTCCTGCCCTGGGAAGCCATTTCCTTGATTACCGCCCAGAAATTCGCCCGGGTGATCGGATCGACCCCGGAAGTCGGCTCATCCAAAAAGATGATCCGCGGCTGATGGATTATCGCGCAACCCAGGGCCAGGCGCTGCTTCCATCCTCCGGAAAGAGTGCTGGTCAGGCTCTTGCGAAAATCCTCTATGCCGGCAAGCTGTATAGTCTCATCCTTGCGCTTTTCTCTTTCCTTTTCCGGTATATTGTATATGCGGCTGTAGAAATCTATGTTTTCCTCGACGGTCAAATCGTCGTAAAGGGAAAACTTCTGGGACATATAACCTATGCTTTCCTTGATCCTGTATTGCTCGCTGATGATATCGAAGCCGCCCACCTTGCCGCTGCCGGAAGTGGGCGTATATATCCCGCAAAGCATGCGGATGGTCGTGGATTTCCCGGCGCCGTTGGGCCCCAGGAAACCGAAGATCTCCCCGCGCTTTACTTCAAAGTTGATGTGGTTTACCGCGGTAAAGTCGCCGAACCTTTTCTCCAGGTCCTTCACCTGCACCGCGAACCCGTTATCCGGAGTGTTTTGATTCATAGTCATTGACGATCCTGATAAAAGCCTCCTCCAGTGTCTTTACCTTTATCTCTTTCTTGATATTGTCGGGAGTATCGCAGCGCAGGAGCCTACCCTTGTGTATCAGGCCGACCCTGCGGCAGCGCTCCGCCTCATCCAGATAGGAAGTCGAATAGAGGATGGTCACCTTCTCCTTCAACAGGTCGTAGAGTATCGACCAGAAATCCCTGCGGGAGACCGGATCGACGCCGTTGGTCGGTTCGTCCAGGAAAAGGACCTTGGGTGTATGGATAAGCGCGCAGGCCAGGCCGAGTTTTTGTTTCATCCCGCCCGATAATTTCCCGGCAAAACGCTGTTTGAAAGGGAGCAGCCCGGAAAAGCCGAGCAGCCTTTCGATCACTTCCCCGCGCTTGTCTTTGGGCACGCAAAAAACGTCCGCGTAAAAATTGATATTCTCCAGCACGGTCAATTCTTCATAAAGGCCGAAACGCTGGGACATGTAAGCTATGTTTTCCTTAAGCCCTTCAGCCTCTTTTACTATATGCTTGCCGTAAACCCATCCTTCCCCGGAAGTCGGGTCAAGTATTCCGGTAAGAAGCCTCATGGTCGTGGTCTTGCCCGCGCCGTCCGGGCCGACCAGGCCGAATATCTCCCCTTCCTCTATCTCAAGGTCGAGGCCGTTAACCGCGGTATTGTCCCCGAATTTCCTGGTAAGCGCTGAAGCCTTGATGGCTGTGGGCATATTATTCTATGATATAGGCGTCTGCCGGCATGCCGGGTTTAAGCTCAAGGCTGGAGTTATCCACTCTTACCTTTATCCTGTAAACAAGCTTAACCCTTTCTTCGGTAGTCTGTTTGGTCTTGGGGGTGAACTCCGCCTCGCTGGAGACAAAAGAGACCCATCCTTTATACTTCTTTCCCGGCCAGGTATCGGTAACCACATAAGCCTCCTGGTTGAGCTTTACCCGTCCGAGATCGGTCTCGTTTATGTAGGCTGTAACCCAGATGCTGTTCAGGTCCACCACGGTGAAAACCGGGGCGCCGATCTGCACCACTTCTCCGGCCAGAGCGCTTTTTACCAGGACATAACCGTTAAGCGAAGAAACCAACTCCGCGAAACCCAGGCGGGTCTTGGCCAGCTCAAACGAAGCGTTAAGGGCTTCAATGTTCGCCTGATCCGCGTCAGCTTGAGTCTTTGCCGCATCCCTCTGTTGCATGGGGATGGCGCCTGCCTTGAAAAGGTTCTCCGCGCGCTCATAATCCAGTTTATCCAAGGCATACTGATGCTGCATAGCCTTAAGCGAACCCTCGGCATTATCGCGTATTTGGACCAGCTCGTCGGTATTAAGACGGGCCACCACGTCGCCCACCTTGACCACCTTGCCTTCATCGGTAAGCAGCTCGATGATCTGGCCCTGCACCCGGAAAGAAAGCCGCACATCATCGCCTTCGATGTTTCCGGAAACCTTGACCTGGGCGTGTTTGCGGTTGTTCACCCTCCAGAAATAACCCGCGGCAAAAGCAGCGGCGACCAGGATAACGACGGCAAAGAATGCCGGATTAATTTTCTTCTTCATTGGATCCTCCCGATATCAAACTCCTTCCAAGCGCCCTGTCCAGCTCCGCCTGGGCCATAAGATAATCATAAATACCCTGTGAAAGGTTGGTTTCGATCTGGCTTAAAGAAACCTGGGCATCAAGCACATCCAGGTTCTTGGCCTCTCCGTTATCGTAGCTTACCTTGGCAATTTCCAGCGCCTCTCTGGCCTGGCCGACATTGTCCTTCTGCGAGTTAATCACCTGCTCCGCCTGCTTCAGGTCCAGGCAGGACCTGCGGATCTCGACGGCAATCTGCTCGACAAGGTTCTCCTTGGTCAGGACGGACTGGCTGTAACGGGCCTTGGCCGCATCCACTTTCGCCTTGGTGGAGAAGCCGTCGAATACGGCGAAAGAAAAAGTCAATCCGATATTCCAGTTATTATGCGAACTGTTAAACATGTTCCCCCAGCTGTTCGAGCGGAAATCATACCCTGCTCCGGCATTGACCTGCGGCCGCCAGCCGGACTTGGCCATCTGCACCGACCACTTGCTGATATCTATGCCCAAAGTCCTCAAGGCCATCTCCGGACGGCCGAGATAAGCCTGTTTCAGGAAATCACCCTCTTTTATCTCAATTATATTATAGCTAAGCCCTTTATCCGCCGGATCAAACTCCTGTTCCTGTTTAAAACTAAGAAGTTTCTTCAGCTCCGCTTTTATCAGCTCAACCGCGTTCTTGGCCTTAACCAGTTCCGGCATAGTCAAAGATACCTGCACGCTCGACTGCAAAAGGTCAAATTTCGAAGACAAGCCCTGTTCATACCTGTGCTTGACATCTTCATAATGATCCTTGGAATTATCGGTAAGCTCCTGGGCGATCCTCTCGGTTTCGTAAGCAAGCAGCAGCCCGTAATAAAGGCGTCTTGCCTCAAACTCTATATCCAGTTTCTTGGCCCGCAATGTTTCTTCTGACGCTTTAAGGCTAAGCCTGGCCTGATTAAGGTTGGCGATATTATAACCGCCGTTATAAACCACCTGGTTCAGCTCCAGCCCCACGGAATTGTCATTCCTGTAACCAGTAAATATGCCGGGGTCTTTCTTGCCGGATAATCCTTTGGCAACCGCTCCGTTACGGGTATAGGCGGCATTAACGTCAAGCTGCGGCAGAAAACCGCTTTTTGCACCCAATATATCGGCGCTGGAAACAACCAAATCCTGTTCCTGGATCTGGATATCCTTATTGTTCCTGTAAGCCGTCAATATGGTATCCTGAAGGGAGAATGTTTTATCCTGGGCTAAAACGACGGACGGGGCGAGCAGTAAAAAAACCACGGAAATACAAAGAGTCTTCGAGATTATGCTCTTGAGCTCGCTGTAAATCGGGCTATGCGTATTGACCCTGAAAAACCTGGCATTGGCCTTGTATTCACTAAGGAGCAGGCCATTCTTATAAAGGCTCTCCAGGGCCCTCTGAAAAGTACCCGGCTTCTTCTTCAGCAGGCGGCCTATCTCCTGCACGTAAAACTGACGGGCCGGGTGGTCGCAGAACAATTTAAGCAGCTTAAGCTTATTCTTGCTTAATAAACCCATTGTTTTGTATATTCGTTTAGCATACAAACATATTTAATTGAATATAAACATATACATCTGAATACAATCATATACACTTTGCATATATTGTCAAGCGGAATATTATCTTTTAATAAAAAAGCTGCCGGGCATATAATGCCCGG
>CAZNGC010000034.1:0-10747 GCA_964572435.1 uncultured Planctomycetales bacterium
GATTGGCCGCAGTACTGAAGATATTCGACGATAACGCTATCAACGTTGAATATATGTATGCCTTTGCCGAGAAGAACGCGGATAATGCCATCGTTGTTTTCCGTTTTGACGATTCGGATAAGGCGATCAGCGTGCTTAAGGAAAACAAGGTCCGCGTCCTCGGTAAAAAAGAGGTCCAGGGGCTTTAATAAGGAGGGGTAAATGGGTTTGGAAAATCCGGCGTTGAAAGACGAGTTCGCCAGGCATCTTAAGGCCGAAGTTATCTCCGCGGAACAGGGTTATGCCAAGGTTAAGCTTAAAGTACAGCCGTATTTTATAAACGGCGCGGGTTTTGTCAACGGCGGGCTGATTTTTACCTTAGCCGATTACGCATTTGCCCTGGCGGCCAATGCCGGAGGCGATCTCGGCCTGGCGGTCAACGCAAGCATGAATTTCATCAAGGCTGTGTCCGCGGATGATGAGTTGTCCGCCGAGGCGAGGCTTATCAACCGTACCCGCAAGCTTGGGACTTACCGGGCGGAGGTTAGTAATAAAGACGGCGCGGTGATTGCCTGTTTCCAGGCCACGGCGTACTTTAAATAATGCAGGAGGGCGTTAATGAGGATGACCGTGGTTATTACCGGCATGTTTCTAGCCTTGTGCGTTGTTTTTATGGTCCCTTGCGGAGCGGATGAGCCAGGCAACGATACGCTGAAGACTATCTTCAGCCGCAAGAGTGTGCGTTCCTATACCGGAGAAGCCGTCTCGGAAGAGAAACTGAAACTCTTAGCCAGGGCCGGCATGGCCGCTCCCACCGCGGTTGACCGCCGGCCCTGGGATTTCATCATTATCACGGATAAGTCCGTGCTTAAGCAGCTTGCCGACGCGCTGCCCTATGCCAAGATGGCCGAACAGGCGTCTTCGGCAATCGTGGTTACCGGAAACCTTGACAGGCAGTTTGGCGGCAGGGACGCGTTATCCTGGGTATTCGATTGCAGCGCGGCGTCGGAGAATATCCTTCTGGCCGCCGAATCCATTGGTTTGGGTGCGGTATGGACAGGGGTTTACCCGGACAAGGAGCGTGTAAATGCGGTGAAGAAAATACTGGGTATCCCGGAAAATGTCGTTCCCCTCAATATGATTCCCGTGGGCGTACCCGCGGGTAAAGATAAACCAAAGGATAAGTTCAACCCGGAACAAATACATATCAACGCCTGGTAAATAACAGGCGTTTCTTTTAATGTGGTTGCCCGCGTTCTCTGGAGGGGGCTGAAGAAAATCGAGCCAAATGAGGAAGCTTATAAAAGAAGAAAGCATCATATTTTACAGTGTTATTAAATGGGTATTTCTTTCCGTAGTGGTTGGATGCATGGTTGGAGTATCTACCACTGTGTTTTTGAAGGCGCTGAACTGGTCTTCGGATATAGCCGGTTCTTATAAATACTACTTCCTCGTTTTGCCTCTGGCTTTATTCTTGAGCGCGCTGATAATCAAGAAGCTTTCGCCGGAAGCGGAGGGGCATGGCACGGAGAAGGTTATCGAGGCAATACATAAAAATAGCGGGATAATCAAGGCCTCGGTCATCCCGGTGAAACTCGTGGCTACCGTTATCACTATTGCCTCCGGGGGTTCTGCCGGCAAAGAGGGCCCTTGCGCGCAGATCGGCGGCGGGGTTGCTTCTGTATTTGCCAGGTTATTCCGTTTCGACGCGCACGACCGCAAGAAATTGGTCATTTGCGGTATCAGCGCCGGGTTTGCCTCTGTTTTCGGTACGCCGATCGCCGGGGCGTTCTTTGGGGTAGAGGTGCTTTTTGTAGGAAGTATCCTTTACGATGTGATGCTGCCTTCTTTTATATCCGGGGTGATCAGCTACAATATTTCCTCCGCCCTGGGCATCAATTATTTTCACCACGCACTCAATATCCCTCTTAGTTTTTCCCCGGTATTTTTTTACCAGATAGTTCTGGCCGGCGTATTCTTCGGACTATGCTCATTCTTGTTGATTGAAATGCTTGAGGCAGGGAAAAAGGTCTCTAGTAAGATAAATCTCTGGAAGCCGTTTAAAGGAGTACTGGGCGGTTTTATATTGGTTATCGCCGCCTTGTGTTTTTCCAGTAATTACCTGGGGCTTGGCCTGGATACCATCGAGTCTTCTTTGAGCGGGGAATCAGTCCCCTGGTACGCGTTTATTCTGAAATCATTCACTACCAGCGTTACGCTTAATTTCGGCGGCAGCGGAGGGATAGTTACCCCGATTTTCTTCGTGGGTTCTACTTCGGGGAACATGTTCGCGCATGTCCTGCATTTGAATGCCGTGCTTTTCTCGGCCCTGGGTTTTGTGGCTTTGCTCGCCGGAGCAGCCAATACGCCGATTGCCGCCAGTATCATGGCAATCGAGCTTTTCGGCCCGCATATAGCGCCGTACGCCGCCCTGGTATGCGTGATCAGTTTTCTTATTACCGGGCATAGGAGCGTTTATCCTTCGCAGATACTCGCGTTCAAGAAATCCAAGCTGATCGATATAGAATTAGGCAAGGAGATCGATAAGGTTGAGCCGAAGCTTTGATTCCTTTAGTCCGGTTGCGCGCCGGATGGGCTATCTCCATGTTTTTTGCGGAAGCAAGTGGTATAATGACGTTAAAGGAGGATGATTTGAGAAAACCGGTTATTCTTTGCCTTATTTTTATGCTCTTTGGTTCGATAGCTTATTGCGGACAGGAGAGCAGGATCGAGTTGGCCGACGGGAGCGTAATCAACGGGGAGATTGTTTCTTACGCTGACGGCGTTTATTCGCTGAATACCCGTTCATTCGGTATGGTCAACGTGGAATCATCCAGGGTTTCCAGGATCACGCCTTCCGGCGGGCAGTTATCCGGTATCCAGCCGGCGGGTTCTCCGTCGGCATCAACCAGCCAGGTGGACTTCAGCAATTACCAGCAGAAGATAATGAGCGACCCTGCGAGCGCCTCTTTGGTCACAGGCATGGCTTTTGACCCGAGTATACAGGCCCTGGCGGAAGACCCGCAAATCCAGGAAGCCGTGAAGAAGGGGGATATTCAGGCCTTGATGCAGAACGAGAAGTTTATGAGCGTCGTGAATAATCCCAAGATGCAGGAATCCATCAAGAAGCTTAAAAAATGATCCGCCAGATACAAACTTCCCGGAATCGTTAAATTCCCGCGGCGGATAATGAATGCGTATGCCCGAAATCAACAGCTTATCCATAATTATCCCGGCGCGCGATGAGGAGTCTTGCATTGTCGGGACTGTCCGTCAGGTCTTGAAGGCTGCCGCGGATTCCGGTTTGGAATACGAGGTTGTCGTGGTTAATGACCACAGCCGCGATAACACTTTTAGGCTGCTTAATGAGCTTGCCGCGGAGAACCGCAGGGTCAGGGTTTTCAACAATCCGGCTAACGCTGGTTTGGGCGCGGCTTTGCGCGAAGGGTTCAGGCGGGCTTCGGGAGACGCCATTCTTTATACCGATGCGGACCTTCCGTGCAATATGAGCGAATTGAATACCGCTCTTGCCTTGATGCGGCGTGATAACGCGGATATTGTTACGGCGTATAAATCCGGGTATGAGCGGTACGGTTTGCGCAGGATGGCCTATTCTTTTGCCTATAACCGGATCGTGGATATGTTCCTGCATCTGCGTATGCACGACGTAAATTTTTCCTTCAAATTATTCAAAAGGGACAAGCTTGCAAAACTGGACTTGAGATCGGAAGGTTCTTTTATAAACGCGGAATTGTTTGCCGTCTCCAGGCGCGCGGGGTATTCTATCAGCGAATTTCCCGTCCGATACCTGCCGCGTGCCGGCGGAGAATCCAAGCTGGATAACTTCGGGAATATCTTCAAGATTATCCGGGAGATGGCCGGTTTCCTGGCCGCGGGAAGGCGTTCTTGATGGCGGGCCTGTGGATTCGCCTGTATGGTTTCCTGCGCAGGCGGACATGCCCGTTTAAGATCATAGAAGGCTTTGTCCCGGAAAGCGGCAGGATCCTGGATTTGGGGTGCGGTTTTGGGTTGTTTTCAGTGGCGCTTTGCCTTGGCTCTGCCGCCAGGAAGGTAACCGGCATCGACTGCGAGGAAAAAAGGATCAGGGCGGCAAAAGAGCTGGCGCGCGGACGGTCAGCATATAACTGCGAATTCTTCCCGGCAGATATAATCACCTGTGATTACCGGGGGCCATACGATTGCATATTGCTGACGGACGTTTTATACCAGCTCTCCAGCGAAGAAAAGTCCGCGGTGGCGCGGAAGTGCCGCGATGCCCTCTCTGCCGGCGGGAGTCTTATCGTAAAGGAAATGAGCGATCGTCCTTTATGGAAATTGTGTTTATGCCGCCTGCAGGAATCTTTCTTGGCCAGGCCGCTTAGGCTCAACAGAAAAAGGATAGATTTGCCCGCGCCGGATGAACTGCGGGAAATCCTGGGCTGTTCGGGTTTTGAAACAGAAACCGTAAACATAGATAAAGGATACGCTTATCCCCATATGCTGCTTATCTGCCGCAAAAAGGAATAATGAAGAAAGTCCTGCTCCTGAATCCTCCTTCGGACAGATTGTGCGTCAAGGATTACTATTGTAGTTTTTCTTCGAAGGCCGGGTATTGCTGGCCTCCGCAGGACCTGGTGGCCTTAAGCGGCATCCTCGCAGGGGAATACCGGGTGGATTACCTTGATCCGTATGGCCGGTTGCCGGATCCTCAAGGGGTCAAGCGCGTGATAGCTGATGGCGCTTACGCGGCGGCAGTATTTACCACCGGCTCGCTAAACCTCTCCGCTGACCTGGATTTCGTCAGGGAAGTAAAAGAAGCTTCTCCGCGGATAAAGCTTATCGCCAGCGGCTCGGTATTTCACTCCGTGGGCGGGAAAATAATGGGTATGGCAGATTTCCTTGACGCGGCCCTGCTGGATTTCACTAATTCCGACATACTTAATTTTCTTTCCGGGAATTTTCATGAAATAAAGAATATGATTTACCGCCAAGGCGGTGAAATAGTTTTTCGGCGCGCCCCCGGCCAGGAAAACCGGTTTTCATTGCCGGTGCCCCTGCACGGGTTATTCAATTCCCTCCATTACCGCCTGCCTTTCTTTGTCTTCAAGGGCAGGGAATTTGTGACTACTATTGCATCCGTGGGGTGTCCGTGCAAATGTTCTTTTTGTTCGGCATCCGGGATAAAATATAAGGCAAGGGATGTGGATAACCTGATGCTGGAACTTTCTGCGTTGAGCCGCGGGGGGAAGAGGAGGAATATTTTCTTCGCGGACTGCAATTTTACAGCCGGGAAAGAAAGGCTGCATGAAATCTGTTCCAGGATGCGGGATGATTACCGCGGTTTGTTCAGCTGGATATGTAATTCCCGCCCGGAGCCATTGCTTGAGATGGATACGGTAAGGACGCTTAAGCGCGCCGGATGCCGGATGGTCATGCTTGGCGCTGAAAGCGCGGACCAGCGCATTCTGGATAAATACAATAAAGGGACCACCCCGCAGGAGATAAAGAAAGCCGTGGATAATTGCAGGAAAGCCGGGATATGCACTTTGTTGTATTTTATGCTCGGCCTGCCCGGAGAGGACGAGCGGTCTTTGCGGGAGACAGCGGATTTCATCGGCAAGCTGGGTTGCGATTTTATTTCGTTGAGTTTCGCTGTCCCGGACTTCGGCACGCCTTTAAGGGAAGAGTCTCTGAAAAATGGCATCTGCCGGGATGAATTAGGCGGATGGGACCACTCGGCAGGCCCGTATTTGTCCGGGCCCTGGAAGGATGGCGAGCTGGGGGTGGCGAGGAACAGGTTATACAGGAATTTTTACTTAAGGCCATCATGGATCATCCGCCGGCTAAAAGACCTTTCCGGTTTGCGTCCTGCGGATTTTAAAGAAGGAGTGAACGTATTAAAGAACTGGTTATAACAGCGGATGATCTTGGGATGTCCAGGCAGATAAACCGCGCTATAGCGTATTGTATCGATAGGGGGGCGGTATCTGCTGTCTCTTTGTCCGCCAACGGATATGCTTTTGATGAGGCTGTGGGGATATTGAAGCAAAGGGATTATTCCGGCGTCGGCCTGCATATTACTCTTGTAGACGGCCGGCCTCTTGTCCCCGCGGGTGAAATAAAAACCCTGGCGCCTGACCACGGGAACTTCCGTAAGAATTGTTTTTTGTTTGTTGCCGCGTATTATTCGCGCAGGATAAGCGCGCGTGAACTGGAGATGGAGGTTGAGGCGCAGTTCCGCAAAGTGATTGATTCGGGGCTGCGCATAACGCACGTGGATAGCCATCAGCACTTGCATCTTCTGCCGGGGGTGCTGGAAATAGTGGTCCGTTTGAGCAGGAAATACGGAGTGCCTTTTATACGCTGCCCGCGCGCTTTGTTGGGGAGGTATTGGTTATTTGCCCCCGCGGTAAAAGTCCTGCCGCAACTGCTGATGAATGCTTTTTTTTGCGGGCCAGCGCGGGAAAGGATTATTTCCGGAGGATTGAATACAAGCGACGGCTCATCGGGGATGATCTATTCCGGCATCCTTGACCGGCGCAAGCTTGGTATCTTTATAAGCTCGCTCAAAGAAGGTTTATGCGAATTAATCTGCCATCCGGTTTTCCCGGAGGCCGCCACGGCCGGCCCCCGGCGAAAACCGCGCGGCAGAAACTCCGGGGAGTACGAGTTGTTGTCTTCAGGAGTTTTAAAGGAATTGCTGGAGAAAGAAAATATACGTTTGGTATCATTCCCGGGCTGACGCCGGGTTTGCGCGATGAGAAAAATAAGCACGGCATTATTAGTTTATCCGCCTACGGGCGTATACGACCGTTTCGAGCGCTGCCAGTCTCCGGTGGCCTCCGAAAGCGTGAAGATGATCCGCCCTCCGCTGGACCTTATGTATTTAGCCGCGGTCCTGGAACAGTCGGGGGTAAAGGCATATCTGCGCGATTATCCGGCTTCCGGAAAGGGGTGGGATGGCTTAGGCGCAGACCTTAAGAAAATAAAACCCGATCTTTTTCTGGCCAGCGTTACCGTGCATACCATTTCCGATGACTGCCTGGCTTTCAGGATGGCCAGGCAGGCGGACCCCAGAGTGGTCTGCGTGCTTAAAGGGTTTCTTCCGGATTACGGCAAGCAGGCGCTCATGGATTGTCCGCAGATAGACATAGCCTTGAGAGAGGAGTCGGAGTATGCCCTTGGAGAACTTGCCGCCGGAATGCCTCTGGAGGAGATTAGCGGGATATCTTATCGTTCGGCCGGAGGGATAAAGATTAATTCCAGGCCGGAGAAATTACCCGAACTGGATTCTTTGCCTTTTCCCGCCAGGCACCTGGCGGATAATGATCTTTACCTCATGCCGGACAACGGCAGGAGAATGGGGATGATCCTGTTGTCCAAGGGGTGCCCGCGTAATTGTATATTTTGCCTGGTTCCCATAGTTAACAATAGGCAGGTGCGCATGCGCAGCACGGATTCGGTGGTCAGGGAATTGATCGAATGCGTCAGCCGGCACGGGATCAGGGATTTTTGGTTCCGCGCGGACAATTTCAGCGTTAATCGGGATTGGGTGCTGGAGCTATGCGCGAAGATAAAAGGCAGCGGCCTGGCGCTGCGCTGGGCCACCAACAGCCGGGTGGATTCGTTGGATGAGGAAATCGTCTCCGCGATGAAATCGGCGGGCTGTTTTGCCGTGGGGCTGGGGGTTGAGAGCGGCAGCGAGGAGACCCTCTCCAGGATAAAGAAGGGGATAACGAAAGAGCAGGCCCGCCGCGCCGTTTCGCTCTGCCGCGCCGCCGGACTGAAGGTCTATCTTTTTTTTATATTGGGTTTTCCCTGGGAGAATGCCGGGCATATCCGGGAAACCGTGGATTTCGCACGCGGCCTCAAGGCCGATGTCGTAAATTTCTCTTTTGCCGTGCCTTTTCCCGGGACAGAGCTGGCGGCTCTTTCGCTGAAGTCAGGTGTTTTAAAGGAGGATGGCGGCTATTCCCGGGGTAATTACGGAACACCGATGACCGGCACGCTTTATCTGGGCCGCAAGCAGCTCGTAGAGATGGAGAGGGCGGCTTACCGCCGGATAATCTTCAGCCCTTCATATGTATTCCGCAGCTTCTCCGGGGTAAGTTCGTTCAAGGAATGCCTTTGTTACTTGCGCGCGGGAGCGCATCTAATCAGGTTGTGCCTGCGCGGTTAATGTGGTATGCTTTTGAGATACAACAGGCCAGGCAAGGGGAACCGGATTATCATGACAGTCAAGAATAGAATCGGGAAATATTTGATCGTCGGGTTAGTTTTGTTTACCCTGGCCTATATCGCGCACAACCTGATCTTGCTCAAGAACGACAACCAGGTTTACTGCCTGGAGACCGGCTTACAGTCTTTGATACCCCGGTATTACCGGATACAGGATTCCCCTTCTTCGATATGGAGGGAAATCGACGCTTATTCCGGGGTAAATATCAAGGACAGGGGGATATACGAGTTGTTCAGTTTGCCGCTCTTTATGCTGTTCGGCGTATCCAGGCAGTCGGCGGTATATATAAATTTCTTTTTTCTCCTGCTTTTGGTTTTCTCGGTCTATAAGATAGGGGCGCTGGTCAAGGACAGGTATCTTGGGGCGCTGGCTATTTTTCAGTTGTTGATGTACCCGGCGATATTCGGTTTCACGCGCCTGTATTTTACACCGCTTGCCAACACCGCCCTGTTGTCTTTCGCCGTTTACTGCATTATTTCATCCGACTATTTCAGGGATTTGCGTAAAGTGGCGCTATTGACGCTCTGCATTGCCGTAATCTGGAGGATGAAGATCGAGAAGGCCGCGGTCTATCTATTTGTCCCCGCGGCATTGTACCTGGCGGAGTCTTTTAAAGTAAATAAAACCGATGCCTCCAAAAGACGGGAGTTCTTGCGCAATCTTTTGGTTTTTATCTTATTCAGCATCCTGCTTTCTCCGGCAGTCACCAGCTTCCCGGCTTTTATCTCAAGGATAAAATATTACCTGGTGGAGATATGCGGGACATCCGCCAGCCTTGCGGCAACCCCGCATCCTTCTTTGCTGAACACGGCATCGATTTACCTGAAGGATTTGTATTTCATACAGTTGGGGGAATTGGGTTTTATATTTCTTATCCCAGGCGTATTCTTTTTCCTGAAAGACAAGGCTCGGCATAAAGCCATTCTGGCTTTCTGGATCGCCGCACCTTATTTGTTCCATTCGGCTTACTATTATTTTTCCCGGGTGCACGCCTCATATTACACTATCGGCTATCTTCCGGCTTTTGCCCTGATTTCCTCTTTCGGCATATACCATATCCTGCGCCTGTCCCGCGGATTTCCCCGCGCGCTTATTTGCGCGGCGTACATATCCGCCAGCCTGGCCAACTACTTCGGGATCACTTATTTCGACACGCAGCTGCCTTTTTGGAGGCGCACCAGGGTGGTGTCTTTCGCCGGAAAGATGTATTTGCGTCCGGTCTCCGCCGCGGAAGAAGAGTGTTTCCGTGCGGCGCAGTCGCTCATAGACAAAATAGTCGAACGCAAACGCAAGGCATCGGTTGTTTTTATCAACCATTATTATATGCTGGTACCGGTAAGGGACAGGATAGACCTGTATAATATGGTCAGGAGGAATACGGTCTATATTTACGATTTCTCCGAACCGTTGTTTAACCTGGAAATCCCGGATTCTGCGGAGAAAGCCCGGCTTAGGATGGGGCAGGCGGATTTGATAATCAGCGGTAACCGTTTTTACCCGGCGCTTTCCTCCGAGGCATTGAAAAATTACAACCAGTTCGGCAATATTTATGATTTTAGGCAGCAGGTGCATGTCGAAGAAGAAGCGTTCAACGAGGTTTCCGGGGATTTCATTCCCGCCGGGGAAATAGCCGGTTTCAAGCCTCCGGTCTCGTTCTTCATCAACAAAAAGATTCAGGGCTTGGCCGGCGCCCAGGCGCCTGAACAGACACAGGAAAGAACACGGGAGGGTTTATGAATAAGTTTATTCTTTTGTTCCAGTGCCTTGACCAGAAGGGTATCGTTGCCAGGATATCCGAATTTATCTTCAAGCACGGAGGCAATATCGTTGCCGCCGACCAGTACAGCACCGATCCCGAGGGAGGGTATTTCTTCATGCGCGTCGAATTTATCCTTGCCGCCGCCAGCGTTGAGGCGGATTATCTTTCCGGGAAGTTCGCTCCTGTCGCCGAGGAGTTTTCCGCGCAATGGAAGATCGTCGACAAATCACGCCCCATGCGCATGGGGATATTCGTTTCCGAGGAAGACCACTGCCTGCTGGACCTGCTTTATCTTTATATGTCCGGCGAGCTTAATGTAAACATACCCTTTGTCTTGAGCAACAGCGAGAAGCACCGCAGGTTATTGGGCCAGCACAACATCCCGTTCCACTATGTGCCTGCCGGAAAAGAAAACAGGCGGGAGCAGGAATTGTTGTCTTACGCCATGGATACCACGGATTTCCTGGTGCTTGCCCGGTACATGCTCGTGCTTTCTCCGGAATTCCTGCTCAAATATAACAGGGATATAATAAATATCCACCATGGCTTCCTGCCTGCCTTCAAAGGGGTGGACCCTTACGGCAAGGCGCTTAAGCAGGGGGTCAAGGTAATCGGGGCAACCGCGCATTTCGTCAGCGAAAAACTCGATGAAGGGCCGATCATCGCGCAGGAGGTCGAGCATGTTTCGCATAAGGACAACCGGCAGGACCTGATAAGAAAAGGCAGGAACCTGGAAAACAAGGCCCTGGCCAATGCCGTCTTGAGCTACA
>CAZNGC010000035.1:0-8356 GCA_964572435.1 uncultured Planctomycetales bacterium
TTGTGAATACTCAGAAAATATGCTATCAAAATTAGAAGAATATATCATGTCTTTATTATTCTTATTTGCATCTCTAGCAGCTAATGTGCATAATTTCACTAGATCTCTCGGGCGTTTACGAATTAAAGACATCAAAACACGATGTATCGGAACATTAACCCAATTACCTTTACCAAGAAATCTTGATTGCATAATGGAATCTAGATATCTTGCCAATTCTTTTTCTTCTAGCGATTTCAAGTATTTTTCGTCTATCGATCTTCCGAAAAAAGTCTCAATTCGTTTAACTAACAATACCAATATCTCGTAGTTAGTCCAAGATTGCCACACAACTGAACCTTCTATCTTATCTGTAGATTCATCGGAGGTTCTAACTAAGAAATAAACATCTGACCTTAAACCAATTCTAAAACTGATTCCTCTATTTTCTGATGAAAGATCCCTAGCGGCATTAAGCAAAGCAGAAATTCTGCGTATATCTTGTCGCCTTCCTTCCCATCCACGATCTAAATCATCAACATAAATATTAAGCTTCCCATCATTCAAAAAACATTCTATTATTTTTTGGTTAGCTGGATCTAAACTAACCACCCCTGACCTAAAAGTATCCTTTAAGAAATCTATAAGCTTTCCGCCGTAACTCTCTATTTTCCCTACCCAGCCATCACTCTTCGCTCCAAGATTTGACAATACCTTACCAGCAAAAACTTTTACTAACCCCCTTTTCCAATCTCTGATTGTTTCGAGAAAGTTATCTTCACTTGTCTTTAATTCAAGGATATCATCTGGCTTAATTAAGATTGGGAGGCGCCCAGCATCTATATCTTCTTGAGCAGCAATCCTAAACAAAGCAGACTTACCAATCCCCTTGTGACCTACTAATATTCGTAGCGATAAATCAGCAGTAACTTTTTCGTATGTATCTGTTTTAAAATAATATTGGCGTAATCGATCAGGATGCTCATCTTCCGCAGCTTCATGACCAAACAAACCTTGAATCTCCGCTTCATTAAAAGATAATGCTTCCATAACATTCCTCCAGTTTTCATTAAGGATTCTACATATCTTCTAAGAAATTATTCCATTATCATAAACTAGAGAATGCAATAAACGTTTTATGCGTGACGGGGCGGGAGTTGAGCAGGGCGTTTGCAGGCCGAGCGGGCAAGGTCCCGCCGTCACCAACCTATTGCGGGGAGCGAGGCCAAAACCCGAGCGCAGCTTGCCACGCTGGGGCAAGCAAGCGTCCCGGCGAAACTTCCGCCCCGTCACCCAAAAATATAAAAGAGCTTATTTATCTTTGTTCTTAAGCGGTAAGACGCCGGCCATCTCGCCGATGACATTGACCAGCTCCGTATTCGTCGGCACGACAATCTTGGCGTTTTCCTTCAAAGAATTCTCAACCGCTTCCAGCTTGCGCAGCACCTGGGCATTACCGGTAAAATACCTCTCCGCCGCCTCATTCACCAGCTTGATCGCCTCTGCCTCTCCTTCAGCCTGCAGGATCCTCGCCTGCTTGATACCTTCGGCCTTCTTGATCTCCGCCCTCTTCTGGCCGTCGGCTGCGGTTTCCGTAGCAGTAGCGAAATCCACCGCGGCAATCTTCTCGTTCTCCGCCTTGACCACCTTGTTCATCGTCTCCTGCACGTCCTTAGGAGGGTCTATCTCTTTGAGCTCGGTCCTAACAATCTCCAGGCCCCAGCTTGCGGTCTCTTCGCAAAGGGTCTTATGCAATTCAGCGTTGATCTTTCCTCTTTCGCTGTTAGCGGATTTTAGAGTAAGCGTACCGATTATGTTTCTTAATGTGGTGCGGGCTAAGTTTACAATCTGCCACTGATAGTTATTTACGCTATACTGGCAGTTCTTCACATCGGCCTCATCAGCCTTTACTTTAAAATAAACCTGCGCGTCTACCTTGGCGTTTAAGTTATCATTGGTAATAATTTCCTGCGGCTCGGCATCCACCATCTGCTCGGTTACGTTAATCTGATAGATAACCTCAATTACAGGAATAACCCAGTTAAACCCCGGTGTGGCAAAACGGTTATACTTACCGAACCTTTCAATTAACCCCCGGTGCGTGGGCCGCACGATCCTGATGCCCATAAAGAAAATCACTGCTGCCGCAAAAAGGAAAATCTTCAAAAGTTCCATGTCCGCCTCCTTATAATAGTTCTACCTTCTTGTTCCCTCTTACCGCATCCCCGATTATCCAGGATTTCAATTTTAACCCGCCGAGCATCCCGCTAACCGCGCCAGCGGCAGGGGCCTCGACGAACAAAACCATGCCGATACCCATATTCAGGGTGTGGTACATCTCCCTGTCCTCAACATTGCCCTTGTTCTGAATCAACCGAAATATCTCCGGGACATTCCAGGAGTGTTTATCGATGCGCGCGTCGATATCCTTCGGCAGGATGCGGCTGATCTTGTCGTAAAAAGCCCCTCCGGTAATATGTGATATGCCGTGCACCCGGCTGCCGAAGCGGCGCAATATCTCCAGGACAGGCTTGACGTAAATTCGCGTGGGCTTAAGCAGCTCCGCGCTCATCCTTTTTAATTCCTTTTCCCCCAAAACTTCCCTTACCAGGGAATAGCCGTTAGAGTGCAGGCCGCTTGAGGCAATACCGATTATCTTATCGGCCGGCTGGATCGCGCTGCCATTGATTATCCTATCCTTCTCCACTACGCCTACGCAAAAACCGGCAATATCGTACTCGCCTTCCCTGTACATCCCGGGCATCTGGGCGGTCTCTCCGCCGATCAGGGAACAGCCGCTTTCAATGCACCCCTTGTTTATCCCTCTGACCACATCCACCAGGACATCTTCTTTGACCTTGCTGAAGGCGACGTAATCCAGGAAAAAAAGCGGCTGGGCGCCGGTGCAGAGGATATCGTTGACGTTCATCGCTACCGCGTCTATCCCTACCGTATCGTGCTTTCCGGCAAGATTGGCGATCACCAGTTTCGTGCCTACCCCGTCGCTGGATGAAACCAGCACAGGATTCCTGTATCCGCTTCTCCCCAGCTCGAAGAAGCTCCCGAACCCGCCGATATCCGTAAGCACCTCTTTACGGAAAGACTTTCTTACCACGCTTTTTATCTTACTTTTAAAGATATTCGCTCCGGCAATATCCACTCCGGAATCTTTATAAGTTATTTTCTTCACGCCATCTCCTTTGCATAGGGGACACTTCTGCTTTGAGTTGAGAACCGTCCCTGGTTAATCCTGGCCGCAACAGCCTGTCTCCAGGGAAAACTTGCCGTGTTTCTCCTCGGGTTTCACCGAATACTTTCCGGTCCAGCAGGAAGTGCAATAACACTCCCTGGGATTCTTGAAACATCCGAGCATGCCTTCCAGGCTTAAATACCCGAGGCTGTCTACCTCCAGGTATTTCCTGATCTTCTCCACATTCTCATACTTATTGGCAATCAGTTCGCTGGCGCGGTGGAAATCGATACCGTAAAAACATGGGTAGCGGTGCGCCGGGCAGGAAATCCTCAAATGCACCTCTTTTACCCCGGCCTTGCGCAGGTTGCGCACGCGGATCTTGGAAGTCGTGCCGCGCACGATCGAATCATCAACAACCACGATGCGTTTACCTTTAAGGATATCTTTAAGGATGTTGAATTTCACGCGCACTCCCATATCCCGGGAATCCTGGGCCGGCTGGATAAACGTCCTGCCCACATAATGGTTACGGATAATCCCCATCTCCAGCGGGATACCCGATTCCTGGGCGTAACCAAGGGCTGCGGAATACCCCGAATCCGGCACCGGCACGACATAGTCGGCGTCAACCGGATGTTCCTTGGCCAGCTGCGCGCCGAGCCGGCGCCTGACCAAATGCACGATGTCTCCGAAAACATTTGAATCAGGGCGCGAAAAATACACATGTTCGAAAGTACAAAATGAATAGCGCCCGGCGGAAAGCTCTTTGGGTTTCATGGATTTCAGGACGCCCTGGTTATTGATGAAAACCACCTCTCCCGGTTCGATCTCGCGCAGGAATTTCGCTCCGATCAAATCGAAAGCGCATGTCTCCGAAGCCAGGCAGTAAGAAGCGCCGAGTTTTCCCAGTACCAGCGGGCGGAAACCATGCGGGTCCCTGGCCCCGATCAGGTA
The DNA here is from genome assembly GCA_964572435.1 of uncultured Planctomycetales bacterium. Taxonomy (GTDB): domain Bacteria; phylum Omnitrophota; class Gorgyraeia; order Gygaellales; family Profunditerraquicolaceae; genus UBA6249. The sequence goes on from CAZNGC010000035.1 coordinate 4,127, forward strand.
ACCGCTATTCATCAGCAGCAGCGAATAAGCGCCTTTGATTTTCTTGAGGGCATAGACCAGGCTGTCCTCCAGGCTGCGTTTATTGCTTGCCGCCATAAGATGGATGACCAATTCCGAATCCGTGGTAGTCTGGAATATCGAGCCGCTCTTTTCCAGCCTCCTGCGCAGCTGAAGCGAATTTACCAGGTTGCCGTTGTGCGCGATGCAGATCGAGCCGTTGGCATAATCTATGAGCAACGGCTGGGAATTCTTCAGCACACTCGAACCGGTGGTGGAATACCGCACATGCCCGACCGCCATGCTCCCTTTGAGCCTGGCGAGCACCTGTTCGTTAAATACATCGCTGACCAGCCCCATATCCTTATGCACGGATAATTTCCCCTGGTTATTCACCACGATGCCGCAGGCCTCCTGGCCGCGGTGCTGCTGCGCGTAAAGCCCCAGGTACGCCAACCAACCGGCTTGTTTGCTATTGCTTATGCCAAACAGCCCGCAATACTCCTTTGGCTCGCCGCTAGAAATTGTCTTGAACATATTTCACCCCGTTTTTGAATATCTGTAAACCGTCCCCTTCGCTGACGGATTTAAATTCCCAGTTTCGCGGATGCTGGACCGCGTAAACATGCCTTTCCGGGTGCGGCATCAGGCCGAAAATCCTGCCGGTCTGGTCGCAGATGCCCGCGATGCCTTCCGCCGATCCGTTAGGGTTACCCGGATACCCGCAAGGACCGCCTTCAGCATCGCAGTACTGAAAGACTATCTGCCTGTTCTTCTTCAGGCCCTTGAGCACGGCCTTATCAGCCGTCACGAATTTACCTTCGCCGTGGGCTACCGGAAGATAAATCACTTTCTTCATCCCCTTTGTCCACACGCATTTCCCGGAGGGCTTCAGGTAAACCCAGCGGGCCTCGAATTTCCCGGAATCATTAATGATCAAGCTGGTATTCTGTTTCATCTCCCGGCCCGCGGGAAGCAGGCCGCTCTTTACCAGGATCTGGAAACCGTTACAGATACCGATGATCAGTTTGCCGTCATCCACGAATTGGCGCAGGGAATCGGCAAGCTTGAACCTCAACTCGTTGGCAAAGATCTTCCCCGAAGCGATATCGTCGCCGTAGCTGAAACCCCCGGGCAAGGCCAGGATATGAAACTCCTCAAGCGGCCTTTGTCCGCCGACCAAGCTGTTGATATGCACAAACTCCGGGATCGCTCCGGCGAGCCTGAAGGCCGAAGCCGTCTCCTTGTCGCAGTTGGTGCCCGCGCTTCTTAAGATGCAAACCTTAGGTTTTATCATAGAATTTCTTTATTGCCTGCGCAACTTCCTTCGGGTCATCGGCCAGGACGAACAACTGCATATCCTCTTTGCTGATGTTGCCCTGCCCGTAAAGCGTGGATTTAAACCAGTCTAAAAGCGGCTTCCAGTATTTTGAATCGAAAAGGATCACCGGGAACCTGGATATCCTCCTGGTCTGGATAAGGGTGATCGCCTCGAAAAACTCATCCAGCGTGCCATATCCTCCGGGAAGGATCACGAATGCCTTGGCGTATTTAACGAACATAACCTTGCGCACGAAAAAATAACGGAAACTCAATACCGTATCCACGAACCTGTTCGGTTTCTGCTCATGCGGCAGCTGTATGTTCAATCCGATGGATAAGCCGGATGCCCTGGAGGCGCCCTTATTCGCCGCCTCCATCAACCCCGGGCCGCTTCCGGTAATCACCGCGTACCCCAGCTTGGCGATATGGTAAGCGACCTCCTCGGCCAGTTTATAATGCCTGCCCCCCGGCCTGGCGCGGGCAGAGCCGAAAATGGATACCGCCCTGCCTACCTTCGAAAGCGTCTCGAAACCATCGACGAATTCCGACATGATCCGGAATATCCGCCAGGTATCTTCCTGGGTAAAATCGTCTTTGACCTGTAAATTTCTTTTCGCGGATGGTTTTGTTTTAGCCATCGCCCCTCCTACCACCTTAAAGGTTTCTGCCAGGCCTCTTTCAACTCGCGGCTCGGCGCCTCAACGCAGACTTTACCGTCAAGGCCGTAAATCCGCAAGTCCTTGCCTCCGGTCAGGCACCCTGCCAGGCCGAAAAACACACCATTTAATTCCTTCTCGAATGCTTCCTGCTTTGACTTCTCCACCTCCACCACAAAACGCGAATTGGATTCCGAGAAAAGCAGGTAATCGTTGCGCGGCGCATCCGATTCATACGGGGCCTCGGACAAGAAAACCTCCGCACCCAGCGAACCGGAGAAAACCATCTCGGCCAGGGCTACCGCCAGGCCGCCGTCGGAACAATCGTGCATCGCGCTGACCAGCCCCTTCTGTGCCGCCCTGTTTAAGGCGGAAAATGTTTTCTTCGATTCCGCGTACCTGACAACCGGAACCCGGTTGCCGGTTGCCTTGTGCAAATCGTAATAATGCGAGCCGCCGAGCTCATCTCTTGTCTTCCCGACCAGATAAATAAGGCCGCCCGGCCTTTTGGCGTACATCGATACGCACTTGCGCGCATCCTCCATCACGCCGATCGCCGAAATAAGCAATGTCCCCGGGATGGGCGTAGACTTACCGTGCACGCTGAATTCGTTATAAAGGCTGTCCTTGCCGGAAATAAACGGCACGCCGTATTCTTTTGCCGCTTCATAGCACCCATAGGCGGCGCGCACCAGGCTGCCCAACCTGTCCGGTTTATCCGGGTTGCCCCAACAGAAGTTATCCAGCACCGCCACTTCCTTCAGCGACCCGCCGACGGCGATGATCTGACGCAATGCCTCGTCGATGCAGGATGCCGCCATCCAGTAGGGATCGATGAAACCGAAACGGAAATTGATGCCGTTGGAAATAACGATACCTTTATAGGAATCCGGCAGAGGCTTAGTTACGCTGGCATCGGACGGCCCGTCGTTAGCCAGGCCGCTTAAAGGCTTGATTACCGATCCACCCTGCACCTCATGGTCATATTGCCGCACCACCCATTCCTTAGAGCATATATCGTAACGTCCGAGCAATCCCAACAGCTCCGCGGTAAGATTCGCTTTACAAGGTATCTTCGGCTCCTTGTGCCTTGCCTGCGTGTACACCGCCCGCTTGGTAATCTGCGGTACCCCCTCATGCAAAAAACGCATATCCAGGTCACAGACCTTGTTATCCTCGTAAAAAAGCTCCAGCCTTTTTGTACCGGTGAACTCCCCGATTACCGTAGCCTCCACGTTCTCGGCGGAGAACAATTCAACCAACCTGTCGATATTCTTGGCGGGCACGGACAAAACCATCCTCTCCTGGGATTCGGATATCCATATCTCCATATAAGAAAGCCCGGAGTATTTAAGCGGCACGCGCTCCAGGTGCACCCTGGCGCCTATCTGCGCGCCCATCTCGCCTACCGCGCTGGAGAGGCCCCCGGCCCCGCAGTCGGTAATCGCGCTATAGAGATTTTCGTCGCGCGCCTGGAGCAGCGTATCTAAAACTTTTTTCTCCTGGATGGGGTTTCCTATCTGCACCGCGCCGCTGGAAACAACCTCGGATTCATGGGTAAGCTCTCCGGAAGAAAATGTAGCACCGTGAATCCCGTCTCTCCCGGTCCTGCCTCCGAGGACGACGATCAAATCCCCGATATTGGTTTTCTTGAAAGATTTATCCTTGGGAATGATCCCCACCGTGCCGCAGTAAACCAGCGGGTTGCCCGCGAAATGCTCATGAAAAAGTATCGCCCCGTTTACCGTGGGGATACCCATCTTGTTGCCATAATCGCGCACGCCGCTGACCACCCCTTTCATCACCCGCTTGGGGTGAAGGGAACCGGCGGGGACTTTATTTAACGGCAGGTCAGGAGGCGCGAAACAAAATATATCGCTGTTTAAAATCGGCTTGGCTCCCATCCCCGTGCCCATCGGGTCGCGGATCACTCCGCCGATGCCGGTATTGGCGCCGCCGAAAGGCTCCAGCGCCGACGGATGGTTATGCGTTTCAACCTTGAAGCATATATTGTTCTTACTGTCGAATTTGATCACCCCGGCATTGTCCTTGAACACGGAAACGCACCAATCCTTATCCAATTCATTGGTCACCTTCATGATCGTATTCTTAAGCAGGCCCTTGATTGACTTGTCCCCTAAGGCCGGACTGGCGTTCTTTTCTTTGTATGAAATGTTACCGCGGAATGTTTTGTGATAACAATGTTCTGACCATGTCTGGGCGAGAGTCTCCAGTTCGCAGTCAGTAGGATTGC
>CAZNGC010000035.1:8366-10722 GCA_964572435.1 uncultured Planctomycetales bacterium
TTCCAATGTTTCCGGTTAATACTGCCAAGGCATCCAGAAATCTGAATATGATGTGTCCAGATATGTACCTGTGAAGTCCCCAACCTGTGATTATGCTGGAGGGTTTGTTTTTAGAGTAGATAAGTGCAAGTTCCATAATGGTTTCAAGGGATACATCACATTTGGTTGAGAGTTCCTCCATGGAAAAGCCCTTGATGATCTGAAGATATTTCTCAAAGTTTTTGGTGTTCTCCATTATGAAATCTTCATCCGCAAGACAATTGTCCAGAATCAGCTTTGAAACTGCAACTGCAAGGTACGCATCTCTTCCAGGTTCAGGAAAAGCTGCCTTTTTTTGCTGATCTTGAGCAGGCCCGCGTCTTTGGCGCCAAGCAAATCCACCGTCACCGGGCGGAAAGAATACCCCGGCTGCTCCAGGCCGAGCGCCTGCGCGCAAGCGGGGTTTACCACATGCTGGATAAGTTTATTATAAAGGAGCTTGTCCGCGATGGTCTTTAACTGCGCCGGAGAGATCTTGCCGCTGATGATATATTTCTTGGCGGTGCTCACCGACTCGGCCCCGGTTATCCCCAGGTCCTGGATGCCTTTGAGCACAGAGGCCTCGGCCGGGTCCATCACCCCGGGGTTGTAGGCTATCTCGACGGTAAACTTGCCGGGCGAAGAAGGCGCCTCTTCGAACGTCCTGATCAGGTAATCCTGGCTTACCTTATCGCTAAGCAGCTCTTCGCAAATCCTGGCTGCCTGGCTTTCGCTAAGGCTGCCTCTAATAATATAGACCTGGATAAACTTTACATCCTTGACGCCTTTTATCCCCAGGTCAAGAATGTCTTTTTTCACGCCCTGGCCGACAGCGTCAAAAATACCGGGTTTATCCACTACTTCTACTTTATATTGCATATCTGTTTAAGAGGTTTTAAGGAAGGATTGCTGTTACAAGCCGACCTTTTTAAAGATCTTGTTTACATTACGCAGATAAAAATCCAGATTAAATATCTTATCCAGTCCCGCGGAATCCAGGTACTTGGCCGCGCCGGGCACAGATAAAAGGTTATCCTTGAAATTTCCTGTGCCTTTCCATGTCTGCATGGCCGCCTTCTGCACCAGCTCATACGCCTTCGGACGAGCCAGCCCCTTGTTCATCAAGGCAATCAATACCCTCTGCGAGAAAATCAAACCGCGCGTCCTGGCCAGATTGGCCAGCATATTTTCCGGATAGACATTCAGGCCGCTGATAACCTCGATGAATTTATGAAGCATATAATCCAGGGCAAGCGTGGAATCCGGGAAGATCACCCTTTCTACCGAAGAATGGCTTATATCCCGCTCATGCCACAGGCTTACGTTCTCCAAAGCAGCCAGGGAATTGGCGCGAAGCAGGCGGCTTAAACCACAGACGCGTTCGCAGATGACCGGGTTGCGTTTATGCGGCATCGCGCTTGAACCTTTTTGCCCCTTGCCGAAAGGCTCCTCCGCCTCCAGCACCTCGGTCTTCTGCAAATGCCTGATCTCCATGGCAAATTTCTCCAAAGACGCCCCGATTACCGCCAAGGTAGACATATACTGCGCGTGCACGTCCCTCTGAATAACCTGCGTGGCTATATTTACCGGCTTAAGCCCGAGCTTGCCGCACACATAACTCTCGACAAACGGCTCGATATTCGAGTAAGTACCTACTGCCCCGGAAAGCTTACCCAGGCAAACCTCTTCTTTTGCCTGTTTCATGCGCGAAAGATTCCTGCGCATCTCGTCGTACCAGAGGGCGATCTTCAAACCGAAAGTTGTCGGCTCGGCGTGCACACCGTGGGTGCGGCCGATACAGGCCATATCTTTATAAAACCTTGCCTTTTTAGCCAGGATCGCCAGCAATTTCTCTATATCCCCGATGAGTATGTCCGAGGCTGCTTTCAACTGTACCCCAAGGGTAGTATCCAATATGTCGGAAGAAGTCAACCCCATATGCAGATATTGGGCGTCCTTTCCTATATATTGCGCCACATTGGAAACAAAAGCCACAACATCATGCTGTGTCTTCTCTTCTATTTTATTTATCTGTTGGATATTGAAGCGGGATTTTTGTTTGATGCGTTTTACCGCCTGGGCGGGTACGATCTTCTCTTTGGCATAAGCCTCCAAAGCGAGTATCTCTATGTCCAGCATGGTCTTAAACTTAAACTCCTCCTGCCAGAAACTCTGCATCTGCGGTAGGCTGTAACGGGCAATCATCGCGGGACTTCCTCCTATGTTTGAGAAATTAATTATAGCAGAAAACCAGCTTTTATCAAGAAAAATGGGGTCAGAATTATTTTATTTAAAAGGAGTGTTTACGTAATAAAGGGGACAGCGACCATTGCATTGC